>NZ_JBFBJB010000048.1:0-68133 GCF_040685895.1 Streptomyces sp. NPDC088124
AGCGGCACGGGCCTGGGATACCCGGCCGGTTTCCTCGGCGGCCCAGCCGCCGCGGCCCCCGCCGCACTGAGCGAGCGGGACACCAAGCTCTTGACTTCCGTCAGGCCAGCACGCGGGCGAGCGCGAAGCCGTCGTACCCCTTGGTGCCGACCGTCTGCACCGCCGTCGCCGACAGCCGCGGGTTCTCCGCCATCGCCTCGATCATCCGCCGCGTACCCACCACCCCCGGGTCCGTGCTGCCGGGGTCCGCGACCGCCCCGTTCCGTACGACGTTGTCGACGACGATGAGGCTGCCCGGCCGGGTGAGCTTCAGCGCCCACTCCAGGTAGTGCGGGTTGTTCTGCTTGTCGGCGTCGATGAAGACGAAGTCGAAGGGGCCCGCTCCCTCGGTCAGCAGTACCGGCAGCGTGTCCAGCGCGGCCCCGGTCCGTACCTCGGCGATCCCGTCGAGCCCGGCGTGCGCCAGATTGGCGCGGGCCACCTCGGCGTGGGCCGGGTCGTACTCCAGGGAGATCAGCCGGCCGTCCCCGGGCAGCGCGCGGGCCAGCCAGATGGTGCTGTAGCCGCCCAGCGTGCCGATCTCCAGCACCGTACGGGCACCCTGTACGCCGGCCAGGAGATGGAGCAGCTTTCCCTGGTTCGGGGCGACCGCGATGGCGGGCAGACCGGCCGCGTCACTGGCGGTCAGGGCGGCGGAAAGGCCCTCGTCCGCCGGGGCGAGGTGATCGGTGAAATAGTGGTCGACCGCGCTCCACCGTGCCTGTTGTCCCTCTTTTCCTTGTTGTCGCCGTGTTCCCTGTCCTTCTCGCTGCCCCTGCTCTTCCTGTGACATGCGGGCCTCTCAATCGTTTCGGAGGTGCGTGCCGCTCCATCTTGATCGGTCGGGCAAGCCAAAACACGGGTGACAGTCAGGCGAAGAGGGGGTTGCCGTGGTCTTCTCCACGGGGCAGTGCGAGGCTCTATGCCCCAAGGACAGGGACATGGACGGCGTTTTCGGACGGAGGGTCGGCGCGGCGTGGTGAATGCAGAACACAGCGTGCGCGGCGGCGCGGCGGCAGGTACGGCGGGGACCGGTTTCGGTACGGCCCGCATCGTGCTCTGGCTGTTCGCCGCGGTGCTGGCGGTACGGCAGGCGGCGGTGGTGCTCAGACAGCCGCCCGGTGAACGGCTCACGGATCTGGAGACCTGGATCGGGGACAACGGCGTCCTCCACGTGACGGGATCTCTCTACGACACCGGGAGGTTCACCGGGACCCCGTTCGCCGGCCTGGTCCTCAAACCCCTGGCCAGGTCGGCCGAGCAGAGCCTCGGCGTCGTCTGGACGCTCGGCACCCTGCTGCTGGTGGTCGCCCTCGGCCTGGTCGTGGCCCGCCGCGCGCTGCCGGACGAACTCGCGCGCCGTACGGGGCTGCTGGCGGCCCCCGTCGCGATCAGCCTGCTCATGCTCTCGCTGCCGGTGCGCAACAGCTTCTCCCTCGGCCAGACCAGCATCATCCCTGTCCTGCTGGTGCTGCTCGGCTGCTTCGCCGTACGCGGTGAACGCGCCTCCGGTGTCCTCATCGGCCTCGGCGCGGCCCTCCAGCCCGCCGTCCTGCTCTTCACACCGCTGCTGTGGCTGACGGGACGGAAGAAGGCCGCCGTGACCTCGGCGGGGAGCTTCGCCGCGCTGACGGCGCTGGCGTGGGCCGCGATGCCGAACGACTCGTGGGCGTACTGGGTGCACCACGTGGCGGGCGCGGGGCTCGGCGAGCGCGCGGACAGCCTCGCCAACCAGTCCCTGCACGGCGCGCTGCTCAGGATCGGCCTCGAAGGGCCGCTGGAGGTCGTCCTCGTCATCGCCCTCGCGGCGGTCGTCGCCGTCCTCGGGCTGCGCCGGGCGGCCCGCTACGCGCGCGACGGACAGCTCCTGCTCGCCGTCGCGCTGACCGGCTGTGTCGCGATCGCGGTCTCCCCGACGGCCTGGCAGCACCAGCTGCTGTGGGTGCTGCTGGCGCTGGTCGGCCGGGTCGGCACCCGGGCCAGGGACCGGCTGGTGTGGCCCGCGGTGGTGGTGCTGGTGATGACGCTGCCGGGGAAGATGATGCTCCCCAACCTGGCGGTGCTCGCCCCGATCCGGGAGAACGTGCCGCTGGTCGCCGCGCTGGCCGCGGCCTGCGCGGTGCCGTTCCTGACCCGTGCCTCGCCGTACTTCGACCGTCCCCTCCCGACCGAGTACGCCCAGGCCGTACCCGCACGCTGGGGCCGGGTCCCGCTGGTGCCGTTCTGGAAGCGGCTGGTCAGCCGGCCCAACCTGCTGCTCGAACTGCTCGTCATCCGCGTCGGCTACTCGGCGTACTCGCAGATCCGGCTCGCCGCGACGGGCGGCCGTGAGGCGGCGGAGGAGCACGCCCGTCAGATCCACTCGATCGAGCGGGCGCTCGGGATCGACATCGAGCGCTGGGTCAACCACACCGTCGTCGACATCAAGTGGGCCGAGAACTTCTTCAACTTCTACTACACGTCGTTCCACTTCGTGGTGCCGCTGACGATCCTCGGCGTCCTGTACGTGCGCCGCCCCGCCGACTACCGCTGGGCCCGCACCTCCCTCGGCTTCGCCACGGTGCTGGCGCTGATCGGTTTCTGGTTCTACCCGCTGGCGCCACCGCGGCTGATGCCGGGGATGGGGTTCATCGACACCGTGCACGGCCCGCAGGACCTCACCAACCCGGACTACGGCGCGCTGACCGCGCTCACCAACCAGTACGCGGCGATGCCGTCGCTGCACTTCGGCTGGTCGCTGTGGTGCGGTGTGGTGATCGTGGTCCTCGCGCCCAAGCTGTGGATGAAGCTCCTCGGGCTGCTCCACCCGCTCTTCACGGTGTGCGCCATCGTCGCCACCGCCAACCACTGGGTGCTGGACGCGGTGGGCGGCGCGGCGGTCGTGAGCGCGGGCTTCGCGCTGACGTATCTGCTCGCCGGGCCGCGGCGGCTGCTGCCGCGGGTGGTGCCGAAGGCCGACCCGTTCCCGAGGAGCCGGGAGGCCGCCGACGACGCGACACCGGGCGGCGGGACCGGCCCCGGCGCGTCGGCGAAGGCCACGAAGGGCACGAAGGGCACGAAGGGCACGAAGGGCACGAACGCGGCGACGGCCGCGAAGGCCGAGGGCGCCAAGGCCGCGGGCGCGGCGGGGGAGTAGCGGCCGGAGAGGAGTGGCGGGTCCCGGAGGCCGGGGCGGTACGGACATACCGCCTCGGCCTCCGGGCCGGGCGCCGTCCCCGCTACGGCGCCGACCTCGCTTCCCCGGCCCGCCGCCTCTCGCCGGGTGCCGTCCCCGCTTCCCCGGTCGGCCTCGCCCCGGCGGCCGGCTCCGCCGTGAAGACCGCCTCCGCCTCGAACGCCGCCCGGCGCGTCGCCCTGCGCACCGCCCTGAGCAGCGCCGGGCCGGCCGTCAGGGTGAGGACGACCGTCAGCGCCGCCCGCCCCAGGTCCCAGCCGAAGGACGTCGCCGCGCAGTACGCGAGGAAGCGCGCCAGGTTGGCCTGGACCGGGTCACCCGGGTGGAAGGAGATCCCGGAGGACAGCCCGCCGAGGTACGTCCACCCCTGGAGGTTCATGACGGTGCCGTACGCGAACGCCGCGCCCGCCCCGTACAGCGCGAGCAGCACCCGCTCGGCCCGGCCGCGCAGCCGGTCCCGGTCCGGCAGCAGCCCGGCGCCCATGGTGAACCAGCCCATCGCCAGCATCTGGAACGGCAGCCAGGGACCGACCCCGCCGGTCAGCAGCGCGGACGCGAACATCGTCACCGAGCCGAGCACGAAACCGAACCCGGGTCCCAGGACCCGGCCGCTCAGCACCATCAGGAAGAACATCGGCTCCAGCCCCGCCGTGCCCGCGCCCAGGGGCCGCAGCGCCGCGCCCACGGCGGCCAGCACCCCCAGCATCGCCACCGCCTTGGCGTCCAGACCGGAGTCGGCGATGGTCGCGACGGTCACCCCCACCAGCAGCGGGAGCAGCGCGGCGAAGAGCCACGGGGCGTCGCCGGAGTGCGCGAGCCCGGAGTCGGGGCCGGCCAGCAGCGGCCAGCCGAAGGCGGCCACCCCGACCGCGCCGGTCAGGGCGAGCGCGCAGACCGCCCGCGGGCCCAGCCGTACGGCGCGTGCGGTCCGCCCGGCGCGTCCGGACCGTCCCGCCTTCCTCCCCGGGGCGGCCGGTGTCGTCATGAGGTCTCCGCCATCCCGGCGAGTGCCGTACGCACCTGGGCCACCGTCAGCCACTCCTGGGGCGCCATGACCTTCGCGACCTGGGGCGCGAACGCGGGCGACGACATCACCACACGGGGCGTCGGCCCGTCCGCCACGATCTCGCCGTCGGCCAGGATCACCACCCGGTGGGCGAGTTCGGCGGCGAGTTCCACGTCGTGCGTGGCCAGGACCACCGCGTGCCCCGCGGCGGCCAGTCCGCGCACCACGTCGACCAGCCGCGCCTTCGCCGCGTAGTCGAGGCCCCGGGTCGGCTCGTCCAGGAGCAGCAGCGACGGCCGCCCCGTGAGGACCACGGCGAGCGCCAGCGCCAGCCGCTGCCCCTCGGAGAGATCGCGCGGATGCGTGGTGCCCGCGATGCCCGGCAGGAGTTCGCCGACCAGGGTCAGACAGCTGCCCGCCGGCGCGCCCGCGTCCTCGTCGGCCGCGGCGCACTCCGCGGCGACGGTGTCGGCGTACAGCAGGTCGCGCGGCTCCTGCGGCACCAGTCCGACGTGCCGGACCATCTCGCGCGGCGGCGTACGGTGCGGGGCGCGGCCCCCGACGCGTACGGTCCCGGCGGCGGGCTCGGCCGTCCCGACCAGGGCGGCGAGCAGGGTGGACTTGCCCGCGCCGTTACGGCCCATCAGGGCCACCGTCTCGCCGGGCGCGACGGTGAGGGACACGGAGCGCAGCGCCTCGGTCCGCCCGTGCCGCACGCGCAGCCCGTCGACCGCGACCGGGCCGGAGGCGCTCTGCTCCGAGGGCGTCGGGCCCGCGGCCGTCGCGTCCGCGGCCGTCGCGTCCGCGGCCGTCGCGTCCGCGGCCGTCGCGTCCGCCGCCCGCGCGGTGCGCCTGCGGAACAGCCCGCCGAGCCCGCGGCGCTCTTCCGGAACCGGCAGAGGTTCCCGACGGGCCGGTACGGCGACGGGCGGCGCGGCCATCGGCTCCGGCACCGCCCCGGCCAGCCGCTCGCGCAGCCCCGCCGCGGCGCGCCGCGCGTCCCGTACGGAGAGGGGCAGCGGTTCCCAGCCGCTCAGCCTGCCGAGCGCCACCACCGGCGGCCGCACCGGCGACACCGCCATGATCCGCTCGGGCGCGCCGATCACCGGCGGCTGCCCGGCGCCCGGCAGCAGGATGACCTGGTCCGCGTACTGCACCACCCGCTCCAGCCGGTGTTCGGCCAGCAGGACCGTCGTCCCGAGGTCGTGCACCAGCCGTTGCAGCACCGCGAGGACCTCCTCGGCCGCCGCGGGGTCCAGCGCCGATGTCGGCTCGTCCAGGACCAGCACCTTCGGGTGCGGGGTGAGCACGGAGCCGATCGCGACGCGCTGCCGCTGTCCGCCCGAGAGCGTGGCGATGGGGCGGGCGCGCAGCTCGGCCAGGCCCAGCAGGTCCAGTGTCTCCTCGACGCGGCGCCGCATCACGTCGGGTGCCAGCCCCAGCGACTCCATGCCGTACGCCAGTTCGTCCTCGACGGTGTCGGTGACGAAGTGGGCGAGGGGGTCCTGGCCGACCGTGCCGACGAGATCGGCGAGTTCGCGCGGCTTGTGGGTACGCGTGTCCCGGCCGTCCACGGTGACCCGGCCGCGCAGCGTGCCGCCCGTGAAGTGCGGGACGAGGCCGGAGACCGTGCCGAGGAGGGTCGACTTGCCGGCGCCGGACGGACCGACGAGCAGCACCAGTTCGCCCTCGGGCACGGTGAGGTCGACCCCGCTGACGACGGGCGGGGCGTCCTGGCCGTCGCTCCCGTAGGAGACCGACACCCGCTCGAATCGGATCATGGCGCCGGCTCCTCGCGTCGGGGCGGTACTTCGGGCGTGGGCGTGGGCACGGGCGTGGGCACGGGCGTGGGCACGGGCGTGGGCACGGGCGTGGACATGGACGGCGTCGTGGCCGTGGGCGCCGGCGCCGGTGCCACGAACGCGGGCAGCAGCCCGATCAGCACCCCCGCGGCCGGCCACAGCGGCAGCGTCGGCGCCTCCAGCGGTACGACACCGGGGTGCAGCGCCGCCGGGTCGGCGGCGCCCGCCGCGATCAGGACGCCCGCGACCGCCACGCCGGACCCGGTGACCAGCCAGGCGCGGGCGCCCCAGCGGTCCGGCCGGTAGCGGGTACGGACGGACCCGCGCCCGCCGAGCCGCAGCCCCGCCGCCGCGGCGGCCACCCCGGCGGCCAGCAGCGGCGCCCCGTAGCCGGTGCCCGCCGCGGAGAGCAGCCCGTACACGCCCGCGCAGACGCCCAGCAGCCCGCCGAGGGTGAGCGCGGTGGTGGCGCGGCGGGCGCCGGGCGGCACCGGTGCCCGGCGGCCGTACCCGCGGGCGTCCATCGACGCCGCGAGCGCCACCGACCGCTCCAACGCGCCCTCCAGGACCGGCAGTCCGACCCGGAGCACCGCCCCGACCCCGCCCGTGGACCGGCCGCGCAGCCTGCGCGCGGTGCGCAGGCGGCCGACGTCGGCGACCAGGTTCGGCGCGAAGGTCATCGCCACGACGACGGCGACCCCCACCTCGTAGAGCGCGCCCGGCAGCGACTTGAGCAGCCTGACCGGGTTGGCGAGGGCGTTGGCGGCGCCGACGCAGATCAGCAGGGCCGCCAGCTTCGCGCCGTCGTACAGCGCGAACACCATCTGCTCGGCCGTCACCCGGCCGCCGATCCGCACCCCCGCCGCCCAGTCGGGCAGCGGGACCCCGGGCAGCGTGAACAGTACGGTCGACCCGGGGACCGGCGAGCCGAGGAAGACCGAGAACAGCAGCCGGACGGCGAGCACGGCCAGCCCCAGCTTGACGAAGGCGCCGTACGAACGGGCCCAGGGCGCGTCCGTACGGCGGGCCGCCACCACGTAGCCGGCGACCCCGACGAGCAGTCCGAGCAGCAAGGGGTTGGTGGTACGGGAGGCCGCCGCCGCGAGACCGAGCGCCCAGAGCCACCAGGCCCCGGCGTGGAGGGCGTTGAACCGGTTCGCCTCGGGCGCCCGCGTCGACTGGTCTCCGACGTGGTTCTCGGCGGGGTTTCCGGCGTGCTTCCCGGCGCGGCTCATGGGGGACGACTCAGCCGCGCCGGCGGCGGGCCTGCCACAGCCCGGCGGCGGCGAGGGCGGCCACGGCGGCGATCCCCGCGAAGAGGCCGAGCGAGGGACCGCCGTCCTTCCCGGGTCCGGAGGCTCCGGCGGACGGCGACGCCTCGGCCGGCTCCTGCCCGCCCGACGCCGGGTCGCCCGACGCCTGCCCGCCCGATGCCGGGTCGCCCGACGCCTGTGCGTCCGGCGTCTGTGCGTCCGGCATCCGGTCGTCCGGAACCTGCTCGCCGCAGCCGGACTCCGGGTACCCGGAGATCGCGCAGAGCAGCGCGTCGCTGTTGTAGCGCAGCGGCTTCGCCACCGCCGCGAGGGCGTCGGCGGCGGTGGCGTCCGTGCCGACCCGCGCGCACCGCGCCAGGAGCGCGGGCGGTTCTTCGCCGGCCGGGGCGTCCGCCGCCGTACCGGGGTCGACGACGACCGCGATCCGCTTGGCGCCGTCCCGCGCCGGGGTGGCGGCACAGACCTCCGCGAACTCCGGCGCGGTGCGCGGCCGGGCCGCGTCCCCGCTGTCCGCGCTCACCGCGAAGCGGAAGCCGGTGACGGTGCCGTCGGCGGGCCGGAGCACGGCCGGACCCTGGGTCGCGTACGCCCAACTCCCGCCGGTGCCCTGCCAGAACGACCAGTAGCGGTAACCGGCGGCCTGCGCCCCGCCCGCCCCCGAGCCGAGCACGAGCCCCAGAGCCACCACCGCCGGAACGAGAACCCGCCCGAGGCGACGCGACGGCCCCGCGGACCGCGTGACCCGCACCCGTCGTGGCCGTATCACGGCTGCCGGGTCTTTCTGCGGCTGAGCAGGAACCCGGTCCCGAGCGCCGCGACCACACCGATCCCGATGATCCACAGGAGCACCACGGCCCCGCCGTCGGCGATCGCGCTCTCCGCAGCGTTCCCCGGGCGCGGCTCCGGGGGCGCCACGGACTTGGGCGTGGGGCCGGTCGCGTTGAGCCGCTCCACGAGGTCGATACCGCCGAAGTTGCGCGGGTCGGTGTCCGTCGCGTACGCGGCGAAGATCAACTGGGCGTACGCGGCGGGTCCGTGCTGCTGCGCCCAGGGGCCGGAGTTCTTCTTCAGCCACTCCAGGGCGCCGGTCGCCTGGTCCCCGTAACCGGCGGCCGTCAGGGCGACCACCGCGTCCGCCGTGTTCCCGACGTCCGGCCGCGCCGCGCCGTCGTCGCCGGAATCGGTGCCGGGCAGCGGCGGCTGGTCGAGGTGGCCGGTGGCGGCGAGCGCCGAGGCGAGGTAGGAGGCGCCGTTGCGGGCGGCGCGCTCCGGGGACGGCCGCTCCGAGGCGGCGTCCGGTACGCAGGTGGGCGCGGGCCCCGCCGTGACCGGCGCGCTGACCAGCCGCTTGCCGAGCCCGGCCAGTACGGCCGCGGCCGTGGCGTCGTCGTTGGCGGTCAGCCCCCCGTCCTGGTCCGGCTGGTACGCGAAGGCCCCGGCGTCCGCGCCCGACCCCGCGTCGCACGGGATCGAGAGGGCGACGAGGGCGTCGTAGGCGTTCTTGCCCTCGGTCGCCCGGGAGCCCCGCGGCATCCGCATCGAGGTGGGCCGTACCCCGGCGGAGGTCAGCGCGCCGATCACCAGGGAGGTGGAGTTGGCGTCGCTCGGCATGCCGGGGGTGTAGCCCCAGCCGCCGTCCTTGTTCTGCGTGGCGCGCAGCCACTCCACGCTCGCCGCCATGAACGGCCGCTGGTCGCCGAGCGAGGAGAGCGCCTGGACGGCGGCCGCCGTCGAGTTGGAGTCGGTCGGGGTGTCCGCGTCGCACGGCGCGGCCGGATCGGCACGGAACGCGGCGAACCCGCCGTCGGCGCAGCGCTGCCTCTTCAGCCACCGTACGGCGTCGTTGGAGGGCCTGACGTCCGCGGCGGCCTGGCCCAGCAGGGCGAGGGACTGCCGCCAGACACCGTCGTACGTCGGGTCCTTGTCGCCGTACAGCCCGTGCGGGAGCTTCACCGACGGGGACGGGGACGGGGACGGGGACGGTGAGG
Source organism: Streptomyces sp. NPDC088124 (assembly GCF_040685895.1). Taxonomy (NCBI): domain Bacteria; kingdom Bacillati; phylum Actinomycetota; class Actinomycetes; order Kitasatosporales; family Streptomycetaceae; genus Streptomyces; species Streptomyces sp. NPDC088124. Next base: position 9,285 of record NZ_JBFBJB010000048.1, read on the forward strand.
ACGACGGAGCGGCGGAGGAGGGAGAAGAGGACGGGGCGGGAGGGCGTACGTCGCCGCCCGCGTGGGCGGCCGGGGCGAACGCCGCGCAGAGCACGGTGGTTACGGCGAGCGCCGCGGTGCCGCGGCGAACGGTGGTCATGGGCGCTGGGCCTCTCCTGCTGGAGCCGGGGACGCCAGGCACACTGAAGTACCAGACTCCGGCCTCGTATACCTCGACGATGCCTGCCACCGGCGGTTCCGGTGGCACGAGCCGGTCACGACCGCGTACGGAGCATTCCGACTCGCCGCCGGCGAGGGCGGCTCACGGTTGCGGGTCAGTGCCGGTTTCGCACCGGCTTCCCTCCATACGGGCATGATGACGACCCGCCCACTGTACCGGCCCGTTCCGCCCGTACTCCCCGGCCCCGTCCCCGTCCCCGCCCGTCCCCGTCCGCGGTCGCCGTCGCCTGCCCCCGCCCGTCCCCGGCGCGTCACCCCGAGGGCGCTCTCCGACATGCAGGTTAAATCCGGCGAACACTCGGGAAACACTTGGCGCTTGGTTGGTACCGCCTCTTGTTCCCTCAGCATCTACGCGCGTATCTTGAGCCGACTTTTCCGTCATGCCGCCCATCCGCGACGTCACCGAAGGAACCCACGGGGGGCCCGCCGGAAGTCGCACCCGAGCAAACAGAAAGAGCCACACGTGTCTCCCTCCATACCCCCGGCCTTCCGTGGCCGCCGTGCGAAGCTCGTCGCGCTGGCGCTCCCCGTCGGTATCGCCGGTTCCCTCGTGGTCCTCCCCTTCACCGCCCAGGCCACCCCGTCCCCGGACGCCGTGATCGCCGAGGTGTTCGGCGGCGGCGGCAACTCCGGAGCCACCCTCACCAACGACTTCATCGAGCTGGGCAACGCGGGCAACGCCGCCTTCGACCTCAGCGGCTGGTCCGTGCAGTACCTGAGCGGCTCGCCCACCGCGACCTCCAAGTGGCAGGTCACCGAGTTGACCGGGGCGATCCCCGCGGGCGGCAGCTACCTGATCGAGGAGGCCAAGGGCGCGGGCGGCGACACCGCCCTGCCCACCCCGGACGCGGCCGGCACGATCGCGATGTCGGCGAGCAGCGGCACCATCGCGCTCGTCCACTCCACCACCCCGCTGACCTGCCTGACCGCCGCGGACTGCACCGCCGACGGCACGGTCAAGGACCTGGTCGGCTTCGGCACCGCCGTCGTACGGGAGAACACCCCGGCGACCGGCGCGGGCAACACCACCTCGGTCAGCAGGAACGCCGCGCTCACCGACACGGACAACAACTCCGCCGACTTCAGCGGCTCCGCGCCCTCCCCGCGCAACAGCGGAGGCGAGGGCGGCGGTGGCTCCGAGCCCTCCCCGACCCCGTCGCCCACCAGCACCACCCCCGGTGAGCTGCGCATCCACGACATCCAGGGCACCACCCGGATCTCCCCGCACGCCGGCGCCACCGTGACCGACGTGCCCGGCATCGTCACCGCCGTGCGCGGCACCGGCTCCGCGCGCGGCTACTGGGTCCAGGACCCGACGCCCGACAAGGACCCGGCGACCAGCGAGGCCGTGTTCGTCTTCACCGGCTCCGTCACCCCGCAGGTCAAGGTCGGCGACTCGGTCCTGGTCAGCGGCAAGGTCACCGAGTACTACCCGGGCGGCGCCGCGGGCGGCAACCAGTCCGTCACGGAGCTGAGCGGCCCCACCGCCACCGTCCTGTCCTCCGGCAACGCGCTGCCGGCCGCCGAGGTCGTCGACGCGACGTCGCTGCCCGAGGCGTACGCGCCCGACGCGAAGGGCGCGAACATCGAGTCGCTGGCCCTGAAGCCCACCCAGTACGCCCTGGACTGGCTGGAGTCCCGCGAGGGCATGCTGATCCGGATCAACGACAACCGCGTGGTCGGCGCCTCCAACGCGTACGGCGAGACCTGGGTCACCACCAAGCCCCAGCAGAACGCCACCCCGCGCGGCGGCACGCTCTACGGCTCCTACGACCAGCCCAACTCGGGCCGTCTGCTGGTCGCCTCGCTCACCGGCGAGAAGCTCACGGCCAACGTGGGCGACACGCTCACCGGCGCCTCGACCGGCGTGCTGGACTACTCCAACTACGGCGGCTACGGCCTCCAGACCACCACCCTCGGCAAGGTGAAGTCCGGCGGCCTCAAGCCCGAGGTGGCGAAGAAGGCGAAGTCGGACGAGCTGGCGGTGGCCACGTACAACGTGGAGAACCTCGACCCGACCGACCCGCAGGCCAAGTTCGACCGGCTGGCCGAGGGCGTCGTCAAGAACCTCTCCTCCCCCGACATCGTGAGCCTGGAGGAGATCCAGGACAACAACGGCGCCAAGGACGACGGCACGGTCGCCGCCGACAAGACCCTCGCGCAGTTCATCGAGGCGATCAAGGCCGCGGGCGGCCCGACGTACGACTGGCGCTCGGTCGACCCGCAGGACAAGGTCGACGGCGGTGAGCCCGGTGGCAACATCCGCAATGTCTTCCTCTTCAACCCCCAGCGCGTCAGCTTCGTGGACCGTCCGGGCGGCGACGCCACGACGGCCACGAAGGTCGTCAAGGCCCCCAAGACGGGCAAGGGCGGCAAGGACGGCATCACCCTGTCCGTCTCCCCGGGCCGGATCAACCCGACGTCGGACGCGTGGAAGAGCAGCCGCAAGCCGCTCGTGGGTGAGTTCACCTTCCGCGGCGAGCAGGTCTTCGTCGTCGGCAACCACTTCAACTCCAAGGGCGGCGACCAGTCGCTGCACAGCCGCTTCCAGCCGCCGGTCCTCGGCTCCGAGACCCAGCGCCTGGCGCAGGCCAAGGAGGTCAACACCTTCGTCACCAGCCTGCTCGCCCAGGACAAGCAGGCCAAGGTCGTCGTCCTCGGTGACCTGAACGACTACCCGTTCTCGGCGCCCGTCGCCGCCCTCACCAAGGGCAAGGTCCTCACGGACCTGATGGACAAGCTCCCGAAGAACGAGCGTTACAGCTACGTGTACGACGGCAACTCGCAGACCCTGGACCACATCCTGGTGAGCCCGGGCGTCAAGAAGCTCGACTACGAGGTCGTCCACATCAACGCCGAGTTCGCCGACCAGGCGAGCGACCACGACCCGCAGGTGGTCCGCATCCGCTGACCCGTGGACGGCCGGCGCAGGCCGGCCCGCCTGTGAGATGAGAGTGGCGTGTGAGTGCCCCGTGCGTGGGGCACTCACACGCCACACCCTTGTTCACGGCCCGCTGCGGGCCGCCGCCGTGGCCCGCAGCGCGTCCACGGCGATACGGGCGGCGGTGCCGATGACGGCGTCGGCCGCGGGGAGCGCGGCCGCGGGACTGGCGGCGCGGGTGAAGACGGCGACGGCGTAGCGGCCGCGGTCGGGGTACTCCACGACACCGACCTCGTTGCGGAGCGTGGGCGCGCTGCCCGTCTTCCCCGCCACATGGACGTCGTCGAAGGGGAAGCCCGAGGCCAGCCGGTGCGGCCACACCTGGAGGCCGAGCAGCCGCCGGATCGCGGCGCCGTGCTCCGGGGCGCACGCCTCGTCCCGCCAGACCGCGCCGAGCAGCCGCGTCATGTCGCGCGGGGTGCTCCGGTTGGTACGGGCCGGGTCCAGGGCCCGGAGCCGGGCGATGACCCGGGGGTCGGCCAGGGCCCGCGGCCCGCCGGGCCCCGCGTCCTCCCTGATGCTCGCGACGAACGCGCCGAAGCTGTGCACCGCGTGGGTACGGGTGAGGCCCAGGCGCCGGGTGGTGTCGTTGACGGCGTCGAGACCGACGCGCGCCAGCAGCAGTTCGGCGGCGGTGTTGTCGCTGACGGCCATCATCAGATAGGCGGCGTCCCGCAGCGAGAGCCGGGCCGGGTCGAGCATGGCGGAGAGCCCGGTGGGCCCGGCGGTACGCCCCTCCGGGGGGCAGTCGGTCTGCTCGGTCAGATCCAGCTCCCCCGCCTCGGCGCGCTGGTGGAGCGCGACGAGCAGACAGAGCTTGTGGACGCTCGCGGTGACCACCGGCTGGTCGGCGCCCACGTCGAGCCGCGCCCCGGAGTCGATGTCCTCGGCGTGCAGCCAGCCGGTGACACCGGCCTCGGCGAAGGCGGCGCGGATACGGTCGCGGGGGTGGTCCCGTGGTGGAGGGGGAGCGGGCGTCTCGGTCATATCCAGTACTCCGCCGCCGGGCGCAGATGCAGCGGTCCCGCGGGCAGGTCGGGGCCGGTGGCGGTGCGGGCCAGGGCTTCGGTGACGGTGTCGGCGAAGGCGCGGACGACGGCGTCGCCGCGCCCCCGGGGCCATGCCGCGGAGTGGCGCCGGGCGAGCGGGGCGTGGTCCAGCGGGCGCCAGACGAGGTCCGGGTCCCCGGCGGGATGCGCGCCGCGGGGGCCGAAGGCGACGGCACGGCGGGACAGCAGCAGGCCCCGGGTGAAGCTGGTGCCCTGGCCGTGCCGTACCGCGGTGGGGGTGTAGCCGTGGCGGGCGCAGGTGGTCAGCAGGTCGTCGTGGACGGCCGGGGCGTGGGCGCGCGGGAAGAGGATCAGCTCGTACCCGGTGAGCGCGGAGAGCGGGACCGTGCCGAGCCGGGCCGCCGGGGCGTCGTGCGGCAGCAGGACGCCCAGCTCGTGCCGGAGCACCCGGTCCAGTTCCAGCCCGGAGACGTCGCACGGGTGGTGGATGAGCCCGACGTCCAGCTCGTGGGCGGCGAGCCGGGCGAGCTGCTCGGCGGTCGACAGCTCGTGCAGCTCCAGCTCCACACCACCGCGGCGCTCCTGGAAACCCGCGAGGATCGCCGCGACGGTCTCGCCGGTTATGTCCGGGGGCAGGGCGGCGCGCAGCAGTCCGCTGTGGCCCTCCTGGACGCGGCGCGCGGTGGCGAGCAGCGCCTCGGAGTGGGCGAGCAGCCGGCGCGCGTCCTCCAGCAGGAGGGTGCCGCCCTTGGTGATCGTGACCTGTCGGCTGGAGCGCTCGAAGAGGCGTACCCCCAGCTCCCGTTCGAGACGCTGGATGCGCTGCGACAGGGGTGGCTGGGCCATACCGAGACGTCGGGCCGCCCGGCCGAAATGTAACTCTTCGGCAACAGCCACAAAGCACTGCAGATGACGTACCAGGTCCACGACCAGCAACCATATTGCAGATTGATCGATCCGAGATCCATATCCGTCTTGGACGGGAGCGGGCGGCCGCTGGTCTGCTCCGAACACACGCCGAAACCCCATCGAACGCACGCCCGTACATACAGAAAGCAGGCGACTCATGCGCACCCGTGTCTCCCGCCGTACCGCGCTCGGCACCCTGGCCGGCCTCGCGACCCTCCCGGTCATCGGATGCTCCACCGCCACCTCGGAGGCCGCGACGCGCACCGCGTCCGCCACCGCGACCATCCCACCCGCCCCGGCTCCCTCCCCGGCCCCGGCGGCGGACCGGCGCCGTACCGACCGCGCCTTCGGTGAACTGGAGCGGAAGTACGACGCCCGGCTCGGGGTGTACGCGCTCGACACCGGCAGCGGACGGTACGTCGCCCACCGGTCCGACGAGCGCTTCCCGTACGCGTCCACGTTCAAGGCGCTGCTCGCCGGGGCCGTACTGGACAAGTTCTCCCCGCGGGAGATGGAGCGGCGGGTGCGGTACGACCGCGACGTACTCGTCGACCACTCGCCCATCACCGAGCAGCACCTCGACACCGGCATGACCCTGCGCGAGCTGTGCGACGCCACCGTCCGGTACAGCGACAACGCCGCCGCCAACCTCCTCCTCCCGGAGATCGGCGGTCCCAAGGGGCTGCAGCACGCCCTGCGCGCCCTGGGCGACCGCACCACCCGGTGCGACCGGTACGAGACGGACCTCAGCGAGGGGACCCCCGGCGACCCGCGCGACACCAGCACGGCCCGCGCCCTCGCCACCGACCTGCGCGCCTACGTCGTCGACGACGTCCTGCCCGCCGGCAAGCGGGCCGTGCTGACGGACTGGCTCGTCCGCAACACCACCGGCGACCGGCTCATCCGCGCCGGCGCCCCGGCCGGCTGGCGGGTCGGCGACAAGACCGGCAGCGCCGGCTACGGCACCCGCAACGACATCGCCGTCGTCTGGCCCCCCGGCGCCGCCCCGATCACCCTCGCCGTCCTCTCCAGCCGGGGCATCCGGGACGCCGCGTACGACGACGCCCTCATCGCCGAGGCCGCGAAAGTCGCCCTCGACACCTTCGCGTAGCCCGCGGAACGCGGTGGGGCGTCAGTTCGCCGACGAGTCCGGGGCGGTGTCGCACGGCGCCGTCAGGTGGGCGAACGTACGGGTGACGTCGAGGACCCGGCGTACCGGGGGCGAGCAGTGGAGCAGTGAGAGGTCCCCGCCCGCCCGGCGGCTCGCGCGGCGCTGGCTGAGGAGGAGGCCGAGGCCCGTGGAGTCCATGAAGGGCACGTGGCTGAAGTCCAGTTCGACGTACCGGTGCGCCAGCGGGGCCAGGGCGGCGAAGAGGTCGGGGCCCGTGTCGCAGTCGAGTTCGCCGCGGACCCGGACCAGGAGGTGGCGCGGGCCGTTGACGATCTCGACGCTGAGAGGGGCGTACGGCGGCACGGCAGAGATGGGGGACCTCACTCCTCCGGTGAACGGGCGGGCGCAACGACCGAGCACGGTACACGGCCCGCTACGTGGAGTTGGCGCTTCTTCACCCGGGCGCGCCACCGGCGCCGGCGGTCCCGTCGTGGCGCGAATCACCTGTTCCGGCCGGTAAGTCGACGCTACCTGCCGGTAGATTCGTTGCCTGTGAACGGACACGTCCGAAACGTGTTCTAGATTGTCGCCGGTGGTTTCGCTCCAGCGTCCCACTACATGAGAGCACAGCGAGAAGGGGGCCGAGTGTGACCGCTGAGGCCATAGCGGCGGGCACCGGGCCAGGATCCGAGGACGACCGGGGCGGCGAAGGCGGCGGCGGGGACCGGCCGCTGCGGATCGCGCTCCTCAGCTACAAGGGCAACCCCTTCTGCGGCGGACAGGGCGTCTACGTACGCCACCTGTCCCGCGAACTCGCCCGCCTCGGCCACCGCGTCGAGGTCATCGGCGCCCAGCCCTACCCCGTACTCGACGAGGGCGTACCGCTCACCGAGCTGGCCAGCCTCGATCTCTACCGGCAGCCCGACCCGTTCCGCACCCCGCGCCGCGACGAGTTCCGCGACTGGATCGACGCCGTCGAGGTCGCCACCATGTGGACCGGAGGCTTCCCGGAACCGCTGACCTTCTCGCTCCGCGCCCGGCGTCATCTCGCCGCGCGCGCCGGGGAGTTCGACGTCGTCCACGACAACCAGACCCTCGGATACGGGCTGCTCGGCGACCTCGGCGCACCGCTGGTCACCACCATCCACCACCCCATCACCGTCGACCGGCGGCTCGACCTGGACGCCGCCGAGGACTGGCGCCGCCGGGCCTCCATACGCCGCTGGTACGGCTTCACCCGCATGCAGAAGCGGGTCGCGCGCCGGCTGCCGTCCGTCCTCACCGTCTCCGGCTCCTCCCGGCAGGAGATCACCGAACACCTCGGGGTGCCGGCGGACCGTATCGACGTCGTGCACATCGGCGCCGACACGGAGCTGTTCTCGCCGGACCCGGCCGTCCGGGAGATCCCCGGCCGGATCGTCACCACCTCCAGCGCGGACGTCCCGCTCAAGGGCCTCGTCCATCTCGTCGAGGCGCTCGCCAAGCTCCGCACCGAACACCCCGGCGCGCACCTCGTCGTGGTCGGCAGGCGCGCCGAGGACGGGCCGGTCGCGCAGGCCATCGAGCGGTACGGGCTCGAAGGCGCCGTCGAGTTCGTCAAGGGCATCTCCGACACCGAGCTGGTCGCCCTGGTGCGCGGCGCGCAGATCGCCTGCGTGCCCTCCCTGTACGAGGGCTTCTCGCTGCCCGCCGCCGAGGCCATGGCCACCGGCACCCCGCTCGTCGCCACCACCGGCGGGGCGATCCCGGAGGTCGCGGGGGCGGACGGGGAGAGCTGCCTCGCCGTACCGCCGGGCGACGCGGGCGCGCTCGCCGCCGCGCTGGGACGGCTGCTCGACGACGCGGAGCTGCGCGCCCGGCTGGGCGCGGCGGGCCGTGAGCGGGTGCTGGCGCGGTTCACCTGGGCCAGGGCCGCGCAGGGGACGGCGGAGCTGTACCGCGCGGCCATCGCCCGGCAGGGGAAGGCGCCGGCGCGGGGCGGACAGCGTCCGCGGACCGCCGCCGCCGTACGCACCGAGGCGCCCCGCACCGACCCCTCCCGCGGTGGCGGGCGCGGCTGATGGCCGACCCGTACACCTCTGTCCGCCCCCTTGCCCGCATCCGCCCCTGTCCCCGCATCCGCCCTTGTACCCGCATCCGCCGCCGTACCCGCATCCGTCCCCTCGACCGCGAAAGCAGGACGACCCTGTGCTGACCGTGGACTTCACCCGCTTCCCGCTCGCCGCGGGCGACCGTGTGCTCGATCTGGGGTGCGGCGCGGGCCGGCACGCCTTCGAGTGCTACCGGCGCGGTGCCCAGGTCGTGGCCCTCGACCGGAACGGCGAGGAGATCCGCGAGGTGGCCAAGTGGTTCGCCGCGATGAAGGCGGCGGGCGAGGCCCCGGCGGGCGCCACCGCCACCGCCATGGAGGGCGACGCGCTCCATCTGCCGTTCCCGGACGCCTCGTTCGACGTCGTGATCATCTCCGAGGTGATGGAGCACATCCCCGACGACAAGGGCGTGCTCGCCGAGATGGTCCGGGTCCTGCGCCCCGGCGGCCGGATCGCGGTCACCGTGCCCCGCTACGGCCCCGAGAAGGTCTGCTGGGCGCTCTCCGACGCGTACCACGAGGTCGAGGGCGGCCACATCCGCATCTACAAGGCGGACGAACTGCTCGGCAGGATGCGGGAGGCCGGGCTCAAGCCGTACGGCACCCACCACGCGCACGCGCTGCACGCGCCCTACTGGTGGCTCAAGTGCGCCTTCGGTGTCGACAACGACCGGGCGCTGCCGGTCCGCGCGTACCACAAGCTGCTGGTCTGGGACATCATGAAGAAACCCGCCGCCACGCGCGTCGCCGAACAGCTCCTCAACCCCGTCGTGGGCAAGAGCTTCGTGGCGTACGCGACCAAGCCGCACCTGCCCGACGCCTCCTCGGCGGCCGTCAAGTGACCTTCCCCAGCCGCGGTACCGGTCCCGGGCCCGGGCCCGGCGCGACGGAGCACCTCGTCCTGCCCGGCGTCCTCACCGCCGAGCAGGCCGCGCGCACCGTGGCCGGGATCCTCGCCGTACAGCGGCCCGACGGCGCGATCCCCTGGTTCCGCGGCCACCACCTCGACCCGTGGGACCACACCGAGGCGGCCATGGCGCTGGACGCGGCGGGCGAGCACGAGGCCGCCGCGCGGGCGTACGACTGGCTCGCCCGGCACCAGAACGAGGACGGCTCCTGGTACGCCGCCTACGCGGACACCGATACCGACGCCGACGGCGACAGCGGCGACGTCGGGGTGAGCCGCCCCGCCGACCTGGGCCGCGAGACCAACTTCTGCGCGTACCCGGCCGTCGGCGTCTGGCACCACTACCTCGCCACCGGCGACGACGCGTTCCTCGACCGGATGTGGCCCGTCGTCCACGCCGCGGTCGAGTTCGTCCTCGAACTCCAGCGGCCCGGCGGGCAGATCGGCTGGCGGCGGGAGGCGGACGGCACCCCGCTCGACGACGCGCTGCTGACCGGCAGTTCCTCCGTGCACCAGGCGCTGCGCTGTGCGCTCGCCATCGCCGACGAGCGCGAAGAACCGCAGCCCGACTGGGAGCTGGCGGCGGGCGCGCTGGCACACGCGATCCGTGAACACCCCGAGCGGTTCCTCGACAAGAGCCGCTACTCGATGGACTGGTACTACCCCGTGCTCGGCGGCGCCGTGACCGGAGCGGCGGCCACGGCCCGCATCGAGGCGGGCTGGGAACGCTTCGTCGTCCCGGGACTCGGGGTGCGCTGCGTCCTGCCCAACCCCTGGGTGACGGGCGGCGAGAGCTGCGAACTCGCCCTGGCCCTCTGGGTGATGGGGGAGTCCGACCGTGCGCTGGAGGTGCTCCAGTCGATCCAGCACCTGCGCGCGGCGGGCGGGATGTACTGGACGGGGTACGTCTTCGAGGGCGACGAGCGCGGCATGTGGCCGGAGGAGCTGACCACCTGGACCGCGGGTTCGCTGATACTGGCGGTGGCCGCGCTGGGCGGCGACGAGGCGACGACCGCGGTCTTCGGCGGTGAGCGGCTGCCGCACGGCCTGGAACCGGACTGCTGCCGCTGACCTGCGCGGACGGAGCGCCGCCGGCCGGAGGAGTGACCCGAACGGCCCACTCCGCGTGGCGGCGGGCCGGTGCGCCGGTGACGCTACAGGCAGTCTGCCAGGGAGGTTCCCATGTCCGACACCCCTCACATACGGGGCGTACCCCACGTGACGGTGCGCCGCGTCGTACTGGCTCTGCTGCTCTCCTGCGCGCTGCTGACGACCGCCGCCTGCGGCGGTGCCTCGTCACCCCGGACCGAGAGGCCCGCCGGAGCCATCGAGGCGGCCCCCGCCGTCGACGTGGCGGAGGCCTCGCCCACCACCTCCGCCGAGAAGCAGAAGTTCGCCAAGACCCGCTTCGTCGCCAACGCGGCGCTCGCGGCCGGCGCGACGTACCAGTGGATCGTCAAGCCGTACAAGGCGGGCAAGTTCAAGAAGGGCGCGAAGGGGCGCAAGACCGCCCTGGTCAAGGCCGGTCTCGCCGGAGTCTTCACCTACAACAGGCTCAAGGCGGCGACCAAGAACGCCCAGGGCGACCCGCTGCTGTCCAAGGCGGTGGCACCGCTGGCGGCCGGGATCGCCTCGCTGAAGGGGCTCGCCGCGAAACTCGCCACGGGCAGAGCGAGCGGCTCGGACATCAGCAACTTCCAGAAGAACATCGCCGGCATCAAGAGCGCCGGTGACAGCGCGGGCGCGCCAGTGAAGGACAAGGTGCCCTCGCTGTCGCAGCTCACCACCGGCGGCTGAACCGGCGGGGCGGAGGAACGCGGGAGGCCCTGGTCCGGAACGCGTAGTTCCGGACCAGGGCCTCCCCGGCGCGCGCGGATCAGCCGCGCTGAATGCCCGAGGTGTCCTGCAGGACGCCTCGGCGGCCGTCCTGCGTCTGGGCCACCAGGCCGGCACCGCGCTGCTCGACCGCCAAGTACCAGGTGCCCGGTGCCAGTTCGGCGATCGGCGACGGCGAGCCGTCCTCACCGAAGAGCGGCCGGGCCACCGGTACGGCGAACCAGAACGGCGCGAAGTCGCCCGCCGGAGCCGCGCCGCCCTGGGACGGCTGGCCCTGCTGCGGGGCCGGCTGGCCGCCCGTGCCGAACGCCCCCGACTGGCCCTGCGCGCCGAACGGCTGCTGGCCGCCCGGGTATCCGTACCCCTGACCGGGGCCACCCGGCGCGCCGCCGTACGGCTGCGGAGTCGCCGGCTTCGGGGCGCCGACGAGGGCGACCTTCAGCGCGGGGACGAGCGGCGTCGCCACGGCTCCGCCCGCCAGCGCCAGGATGCTGAAGAAGCCGAGGATCTGGCCGCCGCCGGCCCGGCCGTCACCGAGGAGGTACCAGAGCGAGGTCCACGCGGCGAAGAGGGCGAGCGCGACACCGAACTGATGGAGGTCCAGGCCCGCGATCTTCTTCGGGGCCTGCGGGAGCGCGCGCGAGACGACGATCAGGGCCGCCGCGATGACACCGGCGATGTGCACGCTCATCACGACGCCGAGTATGTCCCATGCCTTCGGCCCGGTGCTGTAGCTCGTCGAGTCGTAGAAATTGAGGAACGAGGCGATGAACAGCAACACCGCTGCTCCGATCACCACGCCGTCGCCTCTAGTGAGGGAGCGGATGTTCACGTGAAAAGTCCTTCGTCAGTCGTCTCGTCGGGGCGGTCGTCGCGGGCCGCTGATGATGCGGTGCACGGTGCGAAGCTCGGGGGCGGCTCCCTATCGTACGGATGAATCTATCGTCTGCCCGATCGGGGCGTCTGCCGGGTATCTGGCCTGGTATCGGGCCGTTACGAGGGTCCGTTATGCGGTTCCGTGACATCGCCGGACCTCCGCCCGCCCCACTGGGACCCCTTCCGCGACTTCCTCACCTGGCGCCTCACCTGCCGCCGGGCGCCGATTCACCCGCCGTCCCGCGGACCGCCCGCCGGTTCCCCACCGGTTCCCCACCGGTTCCCCGCCGATTTCCCGCGGCTCCCCGCACGGACTCCCGCACTCAGCCCTTCGCCCACTCCCTCACAGCGATCTCACAGTGATTCACTTTTCCTTCTTCACTTCTTCAGGAATCCGCTGATGCCGTCGGCCAGTCCCCGCGCCGCTTTCTGCCGCCATTCCGCGTCGGACAGCAGGGCGGCGTCGGCCGAATCCCGCATATTGCCGCACTCAAGGAAGACCTTGGGCACCGTCGAAAGGTTGAGACCGCCGAGATCCTCGCGTACGTCCAAGCCCGCACCGTCGCCCAGGTAGTTGGACGGAGCGCTTCCGGTTTCCCGTTCGAAATTGCCCACGATGTGCTCGCCGAGTTCGCGGGAGGGACCGACGATCGCGGAGGTGTCCGCGCCACCGCCCTTGACCACCGCGGGCAGGATCACGTGGAAGCCGCGGTTGCCGGGCGCGGAGCCGTCGGCATGGACGGAGACGACGGCGTCGGCCTCCGCCTCGTTGCCGATCCGGGCGCGCTCGTCCACACAGGGGCCGTACGGGCGGTCGTTGTTGTACGTGTACGTGACCGTCGCGCCCTGCTCGACGAGCAGCTCCCGCAGCCGGTGGGCGACGTCGAGGGTGAACTCCGCCTCCGTGTAACCGGAGTTGGTCTCGGTGCCGGTGGTGTCGCACTCCTTGGCGGCCGTACCGATGTCGACCTGCTCGTTGATCTCGGAGGGGTGGTCCTTGTTCCGCGGATTGTGTCCCGGGTCGATGACCACGACCTTCCCGGCGAGCGGCCCGGTCGGATCGGCGCCACCGGGGACATCGTCCGCCTCTCCGCCGCCCGGGTCGGAGGCGGGGGGACGCGGGGAGGCGGGCGCGGTGGCGGAGGGGGCGGTGGCACCGGCGGCCGTGGCGGCGGACGCGCCGTCCTCGCCGGTTCCGCTCATCCCCTGCCACACGAGCCAACCCACCAGCCCGGTCGGCACCAGCGCGGCGACCGTGAGCGTGAGGTGGCGCCGCCGGAAGCGGCGGCGTGCGGGCTGCGGGCTCTCGTCGTACGACACGTCGCGATGCTAGTGGCCCCTCCGGCCGGCCGGGTGCAGGTCCGGCCTGTCGGCGGTCGCGGCCCCCTCGGTCGGCCCAGGGCCCCCCGGCCCCGGGGGAGGGGCCGGGACCCGTCGGCTCAGGGCCGTGCCGTGCGGCGCAGCACGCGCAGGGTGCCGGTCACCGACACCTCGGTGAACGCCTCGGAGGCGAGCGCCCGGAGATAGATCCGGTACGGCGCCTGACCGCCGTCCGCCGGGTCGGGGAAGACGTCGTGGATGACGAGCAGCCCGCCCTCCGCGACCATCGGGGCCCAGCCCTCGTAGTCGCCGCTCGCGTGCGCGTCGGTGTGGCCGCCGTCGATGAAGACGAGCCCGAACCGCCCGTCGCCCCAGGCCCGCGCCACCCGCGGCGACCGGCCGACGACCGCGATCACCCGGTCCTCCAGGCCGGCCCGGTGGAGGACGGAGCGGAAGACGGGGAGCGTGTCCATCAGGCCGGTGCCCGGGTCGACCAGCTCCGCGTCGTGGTACTCCCAGCCCTCCTGCTGCTCCTCGCTGCCGCGGTGGTGGTCCACGGTGACGACGACGGTGTCCGCGTCGCGCGCCGCGGCGGCCAGCAGGAGGGTGGAGCGCCCGCAGTACGTCCCGATCTCCAGCAGCGGCAGCCCGAGTACGGCCGCCTCGGTGGCCGCCGCGTACAGGGCGAGCCCCTCGTGGACCGGCATGAAGCCCTTCGCCGCCTCGAAGGCGGCGAGGACGTCCGGTGCCGGGCCGGTGGAGTGCGCTGCGGCCATGGGGTCCCTCCTCGGACGGATCCGGCGGTGTGTCAGGTACCGGGCGACTCCATTGTGCCGGGCGCCCGCGCCGGTACGAGGTCCGGGGCGGACCCGGGGGCGGCGTCCGGGGCGGCCCCGACGGCGAGGCCGGCTCCCGGCCGGCCCAGGACCAGGTCGACCGTGACCGGCACCCCGTCGCCCTGGTACTCCGCCGGGCGCGCGTGCGACGCGTGTCCCGGGGCCGTCGCGGCCAGGACGTAGGGCCCCGCGCCCGGCGGCAGCAGTGTGTACCGGCCCTCCGCGTCGACCGTGCCCCGGCCCGCCTGCCGGCCGCGCCGGTCGATCAGCGTGACATTCGCCCGGGCGACCGGCGCCCCGTCGCCGTCCAGCACGCGCCCGGTGAAGCCGCCGGAGCCCGCGACCAGCGTCGCCCGGTGCCCAGCCGTCCCGGCCGTCTCCGCCGTCCCGTACGCCCCTGTCGTCCCGTAGGCGGCGGCCGTCCCGTACGCGGCCTCCTCCGCCCCGGCGGCCGGCTCCTGGAGCCCGGCGGGCCGCCGGCCCGGCAGGAACACCGCCAGCACCAGACCGATCACCACCGCGCCGGTGGCGATGACGAACGAGATCCGGAAGCCGTGCATGCTCGGCACCGCCACCCCGCCCACCGGGACGGAGGTGTGGGCCAGCACCATGCCGATCACCGCGCTCGACATCGACGTGCCGATGGAGCGCATCAGGGTGTTGAGTCCGTTGGCCGCGCCCGTCTCCGACGCGTCGACGGCGCCGATGATCAGCGCGGGCAGCGAGGAGTAGGCGAGCCCGATGCCCGCGCCGAGGACCACCGAGATGACGATCGTCTGCCAGGCGGCGCTCATCAGGCCGAGGCCCGCCCCGTAACCGACCGCCATGATCAGCATGCCGATGATCAGCGTGACCTTCGGGCCGCGGCGGGCCGAGATCCGCGCGTACAGCGGCGCGGTGAGCATCATCGTCAGGCCGAGCGGCGCCACGCACAGGCCCGCGACCACCATCGACTGTCCCAGGCCGTAACCGGTCGAGGCGGGGAGCTGGAGCAGCTGCGGCAGGACGAGGGTGACCGCGTAGAAGGCCACCCCGATCATGATCGAGGCGAGGTTGGTGAGCAGCACCTCGCGGCGCGCGCTGGTCCGCAGGTCGACCAGCGGGGCGGCGCTGCGCAGCTCCATCAGGCCCCACAGCAGCAGGATGACGACGGCGAGGCCGAAGAGCCCGAGCGTGGTGGCGGAGGTCCAGCCCCAGTCGCTGCCCTTGGTGACCGGCAGGAGCAGGGAGACGAGTCCAGCGGAGAGACCGATCGCGCCGAGCCAGTCGAAGGTGCCGGGGGCGCGTACCGACGACTCCGGTACGAAGAGGACGGTGAGCAGGATCGACAGCGCGCCGAGTCCGGCGGCGGCGAAGAACAGGGCGTGCCAGTCGGCGTTCTGCGCGATCAGCGCGGCGGCGGGCATGGCGAGACCGCCGCCCACGCCGATGGAGGAGCTCATCAGCGCCATGGCCGAGCCGAGCTTCTCGCGCGGCAGCTCGTCGCGCATGATGCCGATGCCGAGGGGTATCGCGCCCATGGCGAAGCCCTGGAGCGCCCTGCCGACGATCATGATCATGAGGTCGTCGGTGACACCGCAGATCAGCGAGCCGACCACCATGACGGCGAGGCTGGTGAGCAGCAGCCGCCGCTTGCCGAAGAGATCGCCGAGCCGCCCCATGATCGGGGTGGCGACGGCGCCCGCGAGAAGAGTCGCCGTCATGACCCAGGTGGCGTTGGCGGGCGCGGTGCGGAGGAGGGCGGGGAGGTCCTTGATGACAGGAACGAGCAGGGTCTGCATCACCGCGACGGTGATGCCCGCGAAGGCGAGGACGGGGACGATGCCGCCGGCTTTGCGGGGTCGTGGATCCGGGAGCCCTCCGGCGTGCTGATCGGTCGGCGTCGTCTGCGGCATACGTGCGGCCTCCGGGGCAGAAAAAAGGATTCTTACAGGGGGTACGGGGAGTGCAGGGGGTACGGGGAGTACGAGGAGTGAGGGTGTACGGGGGAAGTGCAGAGAGTACGGCGGGGGGTACGGGGGTATCGAACGAACAGACGTGTGTACGGGTACGTACGGGGCGGGCGGTGTCGGTGGCGCGGCCCTCGACGCGACCGGACCGGCCCTCGGGCCGGCCCGTCGGTCAAGTGCGTGCACTATGAAACCTTCTCAGTCCAACCCGTGTCGGCGCTGCCGTATTCCGGCCCCCGCGGCCATATTCCGGTAAACGGTGTGTGAACGGGTGCTCGGGGGGCGGGTGCCTGTGCGGGGCTCGCGCGGCGTACGCCCTCCGACCGACCTCCGGCTCCGGCGAAATATCCATGTACGGGGCACTCGACGGCTGCGACCATGACGGCCATGGCCAGAGCCTCCGCGGAATCAGCGTCGGAATCAGAATCAGGAACCACAGCCGACTCCATATCCCCCTCTCCTTCCTCTCCTCTCCCCACGGTCCGCACCTGGGCCGTGATCCTCGCCGCCTGCGCCGGGCAGTTCCTCGTCGTCCTCGACGTGTCCGTGGTCAATGTGGCCCTGCCGTCCATGCGCGCGGACCTCGGGCTCTCCGCCCCCGGGCTCCAATGGGTCCTCAGCGCCTACGCCATCGCGTTCGCCGGCTTCATGCTGCTCGGCGGGCGCGCGGCCGACCTCTACGGCCGGAAGCGGGCCTTCCTCCTCGGGCTCGCGGTCTTCACGCTCGCCTCCGCGGCCGGGGGACTGGCCCAGGAGGGCTGGCAGCTGATCGCCGCGCGCGCCGTCCAGGGGCTCGGCGCCGCCGTACTGGCCCCCGCGACGCTCACCATCCTCACCTCGGCCGTGCCCGCGGGCGCCGCGCGGACCCGCGCCATCGGCACCTGGACGGCGGTCGGCGCGGGCGGCGGCGCCGCGGGCGGGCTGGTCGGCGGGGTCCTCACCGATCTGCTCTCCTGGCGCTGGGTGCTGCTGATCAACGTGCCGATCGGCGTCCTGGTCCTGGCGGGCGCCGCGTTCTGGCTCACCGAGTCCCGGGCCGCCGCGGGGCGCCGCCTCGACCTGCCGGGCGCGGTGCTGGTCACGACCGGGCTCGCGGCGGTGGCGTACGGCATCGTGCAGACCGAGGAGCGCGGCTGGGCCGATCCGGCGACCCTGCTCCCGCTGCTGGGCGGTCTGCTGCTGCTCGGGGTGTTCGTGGTGGTGGAGGCGCGGACGAAGGAGGCGCTGATGCCGCTGGGGCTGTTCCGGATCCGGGCGGTGTCGGCGGCCAACACGGCGATGTTCGTCTGCGGTTCGGCCTCCTTCGGCATGTGGTTCTTCATGACGGTGTACGCCCAGAACGTCCTGGGCTACACACCACTGGAGGCCGGGCTCGCGCTCGTCCCCAGCTCGCTGAGCGTGGTGCTCGGCTCGAAGCTGGCGCCGCGGCTGATGCAACGGACCGGGGCGCGCGGCCTCGCGGCGACCGGGACGCTGGTGGCGGCGGCCGGATTCGGCTGGCAGTCCATGATGACCGCCGACGGAACGTTCCTCTCGGTGATCCTCGGCCCCGGCATCCTGATGATGACCGGCCTGGGCCTCGCCACCACCCCGCTCGCGGCCCTCGCCACGGGGAGCGCGGCGCCCGGTGACGCGGGCCTCGTCTCCGGGCTGGTCAACACCTCCCGCACGATGGGCGGCGCGCTCGGCCTCTCCGTACTCTCGACCGTCGCCGCCACACGGACGGCGGGCGGCACGGGGCCGCAGGCGCTGACCGAGGGGTACGCGCTCGCCTTCAGGACGGGGTGCGGGGTGCTGCTCGTGGCGGCGGTCCTGATGGTGCTGTGGCTGCCCCGCGCCTCTTCGGACACGTGACGGGCGCCGCGTGCGACACCCGGTAGCTACCGGTCCCCGGTGACTCCCGCCCGCCGCCGGATGATCACGCCGCCGTACAGTACGTGACGGCCCGTGAGCCCAGGGAATGGGAGGACGCGGAGCCCGGTGCCCTCTGCGGGGTCGAGGGCCTCGCCCTCCCGGCGGCGTACCGCGAGGATCTGACATCGACCCGGGTCGGCGGTGACGGCGGCGCGGTCCGGGTCTGCGAGGCCCGGGGCGTCCTTTCCGACGCCAGTCTGCGGATGACGACCGTCGCGGATCCGGGGCTGGCCCAGATCTTCGGACGGGAAGTGCTCCGGGGCGGCTCGCGCCTCAAGGGCACGAAGGGCTTCGGCTCGTTCAACGAGTCCCGGGCCCTCTACCGGGCGGACTGCCGGACCGGTCCCGTGGTCTTCATGGTCGAGCAGAAGGACGACGTGGAGTCCGGCGGCCACCGTCTCACTCGCGACCTGATGGCCGGTTACGTCGCGGCCGAGGCCGAACGCATCGGCTGCGGGCCGGAGAAGGTGACCCCGCCCGACGCGTGACGGCACACCGGCGAACGGGCTGCGCACCGGCCCCGACGTACACGTACGGCGAGGGCACGCGTACGGCGAGGGCACGCGTACGGCGAGAGGCCGCCACGAGTCTTCCGTGGCGGCCTCTCGGCTGTTCTTCGTGTACGCGGGCCGTGGAGCCGGGCCGGTCAGGCCGCGTTCCTGCCCTCTTCCGGGCGGCGGTGGCGGCCGTAGGCGGGAGACGTGGAGTCCTCCGCCGGTGCCGCACCCCCGCGGTGCTTACCGAGACCGTCCATGTCACCGCTGCCCGCGGTCGCCGTTCCCTGCGGCGGCTGCTTCTGCTGCGTCGTGTCGGTTCGGGTTTCGGACATGTTGGGAAGTCACCCCGTTGTGTTCGCTTCTTGTTCTATGGCACAGGGCCCGTCGAAATTCTATCCAGGGACCCCACGGCCGGTGAGAGGCGCCTGCTGCAACGGCACCGGCCTGCACATCACAGGAGTCCGTGGAGCGCCGGACGGTTCCCGGTCCGCGGATTTCGCTTGTGGGGATTCCGTGACCTCGTCCCGGTCCGGGCAGCCGCCGGACGCCGGTGCCTCCGACTCCGCCTGGGACTGGTCCTGTTCGTCCACCGGGGCGTCGAGGGGCGCCACCCCGCAGGCCACCGCGTCCGTCGCGTACGGCAGCCGCAGCACCCCCTCCCGGGTCCACAGCCCGGCCCCCGCCAGCCACCCCCGCGGCGCCGGGCGCTGGTGGAGCCGGCGGCCCGCCGGGCGCCACACCCCCACCCAGCTCCCCGCCGCGCCGTCGATCCGCAGCGCCACCGCGCAGCTCTCCGGCATCAGCACCTGGCCCGGCTGCACCGCGAAGGGTGTCACCGTCAGGTCCGCGGGCCGCAGGCACTCCGGGAACCGCACGGGGCGGCGGCTGCCCAGCACGCCCCAGCCGAGCCGCTCGTGGCCCGGCGCGTCGGAGCGGATCAGCAGCAGCCCGCTGTCCGGATCCGCCAGCAGGAGACGGTCGTTGCTCTCCTCCGTGATCTGGAGCAGCGGCGTCACCTCACCACCCCGTGCCAGATCCACGGCGACGCCCTTGACCACGCCGTCCGTCTCCCGGTCGAGCGCCAGTATCCGTCCCGTACGGTCGAGCCAGACCCCGCCCGTGCAGCGGCCGGGCACCTCCGCGACCCACTCGGGGCCGAAGGTGCCGCCAGCCACCAGCCACACCGTGGTGGAACGGGCTCCCACCGCCAGGGCGTACGCGCACCGGCCGTCCGGCGACGGCGGCAGCAGCGTCAGCTCCGGACACGTCACCGTCCCCACCGGGAGCTGGCCCGTCCCCGGCCCCGCCGGGTAGAGCAGGCAGAGGTCGTGCCGGTCCGCGACCCGGCGCCGGACCAGGACCCGCCCGTCGGCCAGCGGCAGCACCTGCGTGTCGGGCTCCTCGGGCTGGTCGAGGGGGAGCGGCACGGCGTACGGCTCCGGCCCGTCCAGGGTCCACCGCTCCGGGAACCACGCGTCCCCGGAGCCGCCCATGAGGGCCAGCCGCGCGGCGTACGCCCCGTCCGCCGAGACCGTGAACTCCGTACGGCCGGCGGACCCCGTACAACCGGCGGATTCCGTACGGCCGGCGGACTCCGCGGGCCCTGCGGACTCCGTGGACCCCACCGTCTCGACGGCACAGGCAGTCATCGATCGTCACCTCCGGCCAAGAAGCTAGTTTTCGCACTTCCTGCCGAACAACACGAGATCTGTCACTTCACACATAAGGGTGGCCGTCGCATGATTCGCCTGAAAGTGCGGGGGCGGGTGTGCTGGCGGGGGCGGGGCAACCTACAGTAAGGCGACCCTAAGTAACCTCGTCAGGAGCTTGAAGATGTCCATCAGACGCCGTGGCACCGCCGCCGTCGTCGCTCTCGCAGCCGCGCTCTCCCTCGCGGCCTGCGGCGGCGGAGACACCTCCGACAACGACTCCGCCTCCGGCGACAGCGGCGGGAAGAAGGCGGCCGTCGCCACCGGCGGCAAGGACTTCGCCGACGCGGCCAAGAAGACCGCCTCGTACGGGACGGACGCCAAGGCGGGCGAGTTCCCGCGCACCATCACCCACGCCATGGGCACCACCGAGCTGAAGAAGCGCCCCGAGCGCGTCGTCGTGCTCGATGTCGGCGAGCTCGACAACGTCGTGTCGCTGGGGGTGAAGCCGGTCGGCTACGCCCCGACCGAGGGCGACGCGTCGCTTCCCGGCTACCTGGAGAAGGGCGCGGGCAGCCCGAAGAACGTCGGCACCATCAACAACCTCAACCTGGAGGCCGTCGCCGCCCTCAAGCCCGACCTGATCCTCGGCAGCCAGCTCCGCGCGGCGGACAAGTACAAGGCGCTCTCGGCGATCGCCCCGACGGTCTTCGCGATCCGCCCCGGCTTCACCTGGAAGGAGAACTACCTCCTCAACGCCCAGGCGCTGGACCGCACCGCCGAGGCGAAGGCCGCGCTGGCCGCGTACGACAAGAAGGCGGCGGCGCTCGGCAAGGACATCGGCCCGGACAAGCCGACCATCTCGATGGTGCGCTACATGCCGGACCGGCTGCGGCTCTACGCCAAGGCGTCCTTCATCGGCACGATCCTCGACGACGTCGGCCTGCCGCGCCCCGAGAACCAGCGGATCGTGGATCTGGCCGTGGAGATCAGCCCGGAGAAGATCGACGACGCGGACGCCGACTGGATCTTCACCGGGGTGTACGGCGACCCGGACAAGACCCAGCGCGACACCGCGCGCTCCAACCCGCTGTGGAAGAACCTGAAGGCCGTCAAGGACGGTCAGGCCAAGGACGTTTCCGACGAGACCTGGTACCTCGGGCTGGGCGTGACGGCGGCCGATCTGGTCCTGGACGACCTGCGCGGCTTCCTCGTCAAGTAGCCGGGCGGAGGCGGCGGAGGGCCGGCCGGACGGAGGGCCGGCCGGACGGAGGGCCGGCCCTCCGAGTCGGCCGGGGCACGGAGGGCGCGGGGCGCCGCGTCGGCCGGGGCACGGGGGCGCGGAGGGCGGGTACCGGCGGTATCCACAGGCATGGTGGGGGCGGGAGCGGGGGCAGGTAGCCTTTGCTCCGTGCCTCCAGTCCCCTCCGCGCCCCGTCTCTCCGACGTACTCGCCGCGCTCGACGCCCTCTGGCCCCCCGAGCGGGCCGAGCAGTGGGATGCCGTCGGCACGGTCTGCGGCGATCCCGACGCCCCGGTGACCCGCGTCCTGTTCGCGGTCGATCCCGTGCAGGACGTCGCCGACGAGGCGGTGCGGCTCGGCGCCGATCTGATCGTCACCCACCACCCGCTCTATCTGCGGGGCACGACGACGGTGGCGGCGGGCACCTTCAAGGGCCGCGTCGTGCACACCCTCATCAAGAACGACATCGCGCTGCACGTCGCGCACACCAACGCGGACACCGCCGACCCCGGCGTCTCCGACGCCCTCGCCGGCGCGCTCGACCTGCGGGTGGTGCGTCCCCTCGTACCGGACGCGACCGACCCCGCGGGGCGGCGTGGCCTCGGCCGGATCTGCGAGCTGGACCGCCCCGCCACCCTGCGCGACTTCGCCGCCCGCGTCGCACACCGGCTGCCCGCCACCGCGCAGGGCGTCCGGATCGCCGGCGACCCGGACGCCCTCGTCCGTACGGTCGCGGTCAGCGGCGGCTCCGGCGACAGCCTCTTCGACCAGGTCAGGGCGGCGGGCGTGGACGCCTTCCTCACCGCCGACCTGCGCCACCACCCGGTCTCCGAGGCCACCCAGCACAGCGCCCTCGGGCTGATCGACGCCGCGCACTGGGCCACCGAATGGCCCTGGTGCGAGCAGGCCGCCGCCCAGCTCGACGAGATTTCCGACCGCCACGGCTGGGACCTGCGGGTCCACGTCTCGAAGACGGTCACCGACCCCTGGTCAGCCCACCACTCCTCAGGAGCCCCCAACTGAACGCCGCCCCCGCAGACCAGATCCGACTCCTCGACGTCCAGGCCCTCGACGTACGGCTCTCGCAGCTCGACCACAAGCGCACCGCGCTGCCCGAGCACGCCGAGATCGAGTCGCTCACCAAGGACCTCGCCCAGCTCCGCGACCTGCTGGTCGCCGCGTCGACCGAGGAGAGCGACACCGCCCGCGAGCAGACCAAGGCGGAGCAGGACGTCGACCAGGTGCGCCAGCGCGCCGTACGGGACCAGCAGCGGCTGGACTCCGGCGCGGTCACCTCGCCCAAGGACCTGGAGAACCTCCAGCGCGAGATCGTCTCCCTCGCCCGCCGCCAGGGCGACCTGGAGGACATCGTCCTGGAGGTCATGGAGCGCCGGGAGTCCGCGCAGGAGCGTGTCGCCGAGCTGACGGAGCGGGTCTCCGCCGTCCAGGCCAAGGCCGACGACGCCGCCGCGCGCCGGGACGCCGCGGTCGGGGAGTTCGACGCCGAGGCCGCGACCGTGGCCAAGGAGCGCGGGATCGTGGCCGGTTCGGTACCGGCCGACCTGCTCAAGCTGTACGAGAAGCTCCGCGGCCAGCAGGGCGGGGTGGGCGCGGCCCGGCTCTTCCGGCGGCGCTGCGAGGGCTGCCAGCTGGAGCTGAACATCACCGAGGTCAACGAGGTCAAGGCGGCGCCCGCGGACGCGGTGCTGCGGTGCGAGAACTGCCGTCGCATCCTGGTCCGTACCGCCGACTCGGGGCTGTGACGCGCTGATGCGGACGTTCATCGTGGAGGCGGACGGCGGCTCCCGGGGCAACCCGGGACCGGCGGGGTACGGCGCCGTCGTCCTCGACGAGGCGACGGGCGAACCGCTCGCCGAGGCCGCCGAGTACATCGGTGTCGCGACGAACAACGTCGCCGAGTACAAGGGCCTGGTCGCCGGGTTGAAGGCCGCGAAGGAGCTGGACCCGGAGGCGCGGGTGCATGTCCGGATGGACTCCAAGCTCGTCGTCGAGCAGATGTCGGGGCGCTGGAAGATCAAGCACCCGGACATGAAGCCCCTGGCCGCCGAGGCGGGCCGGATCCTGCCGCCGGGCCGGGTCACGTACGAGTGGATCCCGCGCGAGCGGAACAAGCACGCGGACCGGCTGGCCAACGAGGCGATGGACGCGGGCAGGCAGGGCCGCCAGTGGGAGGCGTCGGCCTCCACGGCGGCCCTGGACGCGGGCGCGGCACGCTCGGCCGCCTCCGCCTCCGCCGCCGCTGTCGTCCCCTCCGGACCGCCCGGGGACGCCGCGGCGGGCGCGGCCAAGGCACGTGCGGCCCTCGCCGGAGCCGGTGCTCGTGCGGGTGCGGGTGCGGGTGCCGGCGCGGAGGACGGCGCCGGGGCCGCGGATGCCGTCCGGAGCGCGGCGCGGACCGAGTTGTCGTTGCCGGGCACGGCCACACCGGCGGCCACCGGCCCGGCCGCGGCGGCCCCCGCCGGTCACGAGCCCGAGGAGGTCCCGCTCTCCTCCGAGTCCTCCTCGTCCGTCGGCTGGGGCGCCTCCGCCGACCTCGGCGCCCCCGCCACCTTCGTCCTGCTCCGGCACGGCGAGACGGCCCTCACCCCGGACAAGCGCTTCTCCGGCAGCGGCGGCACGGACCCCGAACTGTCGGCCATCGGCCGCCGCCAGGCCGACGCGATCGCCACCGCGCTCGCCGCGCGCGGCACGATCGAGGACATCGTCTCGTCGCCGCTGCGCCGCTGCCGCGAGACGGCGCAGGCCGTGGCCGACCGGCTCGGTATCCCCGTACGGATCGAAGAGGGCCTGCGCGAGACGCACTTCGGCGCGTGGGAAGGGCTGACCTTCGGCGAGGTGCGGGAGCGCTACCCGGACGACCTCACCGCCTGGCTCGCCTCGCCCGATGCCGAACCGACCGGCGGCGGCGAGAGCTTCGCGACGGTCGGACAGCGCGTCGCCGTGGCCCGCGACACCCTCCTCGACCGGTACCGGGGCCGTACGGTCCTGGTGGTCACGCATGTCACCCCGGTCAAGGAGCTGGTACGGCTGGCCCTCGGCGCCCCGCAGGAGTCGCTGTTCCGGATGGAGCTGTCGGCCGCGTCCGTCTCGGTCGTGGCGTACTACGCGGACGGCAACGCGTCGGTGCGGCTCTTCAACGACACCGCGCATCTGCGCTGACGGCCGCGCGACCGCCAAATCGTTTGGCCCCGGCCGTGCCGGGGCCGGACGATGTCAGGCATGAACTGGCGACTGACCGACGACGTCGAAGAGTTCCGCCGCGCGGCGGACGTCTATCTGGCGGCCGATGCCGCCCGTAACACCATCCTGCTCACCGTCAGCGAGTCGCTGCGGACGCGGACCGCCGGCGCGGCGGTCCGCGCGGCCGAGGCCGGGACCGTACGGTTCGGCTGGTGGCGGGAGGCCCCGGACGCCCCGGTGACCGGTGCCTTCGTGGAGACCCCGCCGTATCCTCCGTTCCTCGGCCCGATGCCGCCGTGGGCCGCCGCCGAACTGGCCCGGGAGCTGGGCGGGACCCGGGCGGGGCACGGCACCCCGCCGTCGGGCGTACGGGGCCGGATCGCCGATGTCGAAGCCTTCGGCGCCGCGTGGACGCCCCGCCGGACCGGGCCCGCGGACGCGCCCCCGTACCGGCTCACCGACGGCATGCGGCTCTTCCGGCTGGGTGAGCCGGCCCCGCCGGACCCCGCGCCCGAGGGCCGCGCACGGTACGCCGAGAGCCGGGACATCCCGCTGGCGGTGGAGTGGCTGACGGCGTTCGCCGAGGAGATCGGGGAGTCGGCCGGTGGCGACCGGAGGGCCCCGGCGGTCGCGCGGATCGAGGACCGGCGGCTGCTCCTCTGGGAGGTGGACGGCGTCCCGGTCTCCCTGGCCGGCCACGCCCCGCTCATCGCCGGGCAGATCCGCGTCGCCCCGGTCTACACCCCGCCCGCCCACCGGGGCCGCGGCTACGCGGCCGGGGTGACCGCCGCGGTCGGCGAGGCGGCCCGGCGGGCGGGCGCGGACGAGGTGCTGCTCTTCGCCGACAACGCCAACCCGACGTCCAACGCCCTGTACCAGCGCCTGGGTTACCGCCCGGTGGAGGAGTACGCCACGGCGGAACTGGCCTGAACCGCCGGAGCCCGGTCCCGAGCCCCGCTCCGGGCGCCGCTCCGGGCTCCGGACCGGGCTCCGGACCGGGCTCCGGACCGGGCTCCGGATCCACCGTGGTCCGTCCCGGGGGCGGGTCAGGCCCCGCGCGCCCCGCCCAGCGCGGACGCCTCGCGGGCCAGCGCCTCGACCCGGCCCCAGTCCTTCGACGCCAGCGCGTCCGCCGGGAGCAGCCACGTACCGCCCACGCAGCGCACGTTCGGCAGCGCCAGATACTCCGGCGCGGAGGCGGGGGTGATGCCGCCCGTGGGGCAGAAGCGGGCCTCGGGGAGCGGGCCCGCGAGGGACTTCAGATAGGCCCGGCCGCCCGCCGCCTCCGCCGGGAAGAACTTCATCTCCGTCACCCCGCGCTCCAGCAGCGCCACGACCTCGGACGTCGTCGACACCCCCGGCAGGAACGGCACGCCCGAGTCCCGCATCGCGGTCAGCAGCGTCTCCGTCCACCCCGGGCTGACCAGGAAGCGCGCGCCCGCCGCCACCGACCCGGTCACGGTCTCAGGGGTGAGGACCGTACCCGCGCCGACCACCGCGCCGGGCACCTCCGCCGCGATCGCGCGGATCGCGTCCAGCGCGGCGGGCGTCCGCAGGGTCACCTCGATCGCGGGGAGCCCGCCCGCCACCAGGGCGCGGGCGAGCGGTACGGCGTCGGCGGCGTCGTCGAGGACGACGACGGGGATCACGGGGGCGAGGTCGAGCACGGAGGTCATGGGGTCATCCTGCCGGGCGCTTCCATGATGCGCAATGCCCGTTGCGCAGGATGCAATGACATGCGAGGGGGCAAGCGGTCTCCGGGCGAACGCCGGACCTCAGTGGATCTCCGTGACGACGACATCCAGCGCCCACGGCCGCCCCGCCCGCGCCGGAGCCGTCGCCTCCACCACGTACCCCAGCTCCCGCAGGGTCTCCACCAGCCGCGCGGGATCCTTCGGCCGGGCACCCGACGTCAGCAGATCCCGGACGAGCCGGCCCTTCGTCGCCTTGTTGAAGTGGCTGACCACGGACCGCTTCTCCACACCGGTCACCGGATCGGTCACCGCGTGCAGCACCCGTACCGTCGCCGTGCGCCCCGCCAGCTCGCCCTTCGGCTTCCACGCCGTCGCGTACGCCGACGACCGCAGATCCAGCACGAGCCCGCCCCCGGCCTCCTCCGCCGCCTCCGGCAGCGCGGACTCCATCGACGTCCGCCAGTACGCGCCCAGCGCGCCGAGCCCCGGCAGCCTGACCCCCATGGAGCAGCGGTACGAGGGGATGCGGTCGCCCGTCCGTACCGCGCCCCACAGTCCCGAGAAGACCAGCAGCGACTTTCCGGCCCGCCGCCGCGCCGCCGGGTCCAGCGTGGCCAGGCCCAGCGCGTCGTACAGCACGCCGGTGTAGATCTCTCCGGCCGGCCTCGTGCCCGCCGTCCGCAGCGCCACGTTCTTGGCGATCTCGCCGCGCAGCCCCTCGCTCAGCCCGAGCACCTCGCGCGCCTTGTCCTCGTCGGCGGCGCACACCTCCACCAACTCGTCGAGTACGGCGGCGCGCGCCCCGGTCAGACCGGGCAGCGACAGCGACTCCGGCTTCAGCGGAGCACCGCGCCCGGAAGCGGCCTTTCCTTCCGACGGCGGCAGCAGTACGAGCACAGTGGTTCTCCTCGGAGGGGGTGAGGGAGGTGACGGAACGGCACGGGCCGTCGGGGTGCGGCCCCCACGTCAGCGTAGGTGAACGCGAGCCCTCCACTTGCCGCCCCGCCCGCTCTCACACCCGTACATCAGGGGGCAGCGCCTCCCTGAGCGCCTTCACCAACTCCTCCGGACGGTCCGCGTGGAAGCGCACTACCCGCGCCCGGCCCGTCGCGCCGAGCGGCCGTACGAACGGAACGGGCGCGGTCAGCTCCACCCGTACGGTCGTCTGGCTGCCCACGACGAGATCGAGCACCCCGCTGTCCTCCCCTTCCACCGGGGTGTACTGAACGAGCCCGCCGTCCGGGAAGCGCCGGTCGACCCGTACGGAGGCGATGCCCGACGCCGGTATCCGCAGGTCGAAGAGGGTGCCGTAGCGGACCCGCAACGAGCCGTCCGCGCCCACCACATGGGGCCGGGTCACACAGCCCGCGTGCAGCGCCAGCACCATCAGCACCGTGTACACGTCCAGCACCAGGACGATCAGGTGCACCAGCGGCCAGGGGATCAGCGCGGCCATGGCCACGGTCTCGACGAGGGCGACGAACAACAGCCCGTAGACCATCGCCGTCTGCGGCCCGGTGTACGGCGCCGGGTGGCCGCCCGCGGCCACGCCGTGCGGGCGCCGCGCGGCCCACCGCGCGAGGCTGCCCCAACTCCGTATCTCGTGGGCGGCCAGCCGCCGTACGGGGGCCGGCACAGCCGTGCGGACCCCCTCGGCCAGCGCCTCCCGGCGCCCGGCACCGGAGCGCCGCGCCGACACGTAGGAGCGGCGCACGACCAGCGCCACCCGGACGACGAGGGCGAGCACCAGCGCCTCGACGGCGAGCAGCACGGGCAGCGGGAGGGGAACCCCGGCCAGCAGGCAGACGACCAGGCCGATCTCGCACACGGGTACGGCGAACCAGACCACGCGCTTCATGACACCGGCCCCCGCTCCCGCGTCCGCCGGCTCAGGTACTCCATGATCAGCCGTACGACCTGGGCCTGGGCCGGGCTGTACTCGGCGAGCAGCGCGTCCCCGAACCCGTCGACGGACGGGCCGTCGCCGGCCGGCAGCGCGGCGACGATCTCGTCGGTGAGGAGCGCGGCCAGATCGTCCGCGAGGGGCCCGACCCGGGGGTCGTCGGCCGGGGCGTCGACGAGTTCGTCGAGCCGCCGGTAGAGGCCGAGGATCTCCGGGGAGGCGGCGATCGGGCGCAGCGCGTCGTAGACGCTTCCGCTGCCCGCGCCGGCGTCCACGTTCCCCTCGCCGTCCCCGGCCTCGCCCTCGTCCGCGTATCCGTCCCGGTCGAGCAGGGTGAGCAGGTCGCGGTCCATCGCGGCGCTGGGGGAGTCGACGGCGGGCAGGGAGTGCAGGAACCGCGCGAGCTCGGGGGAGACCGGGCCCCCGTCGGTCGGCGGCGTCTCCATCAGCTCGGCGAGCCGGCGCCGCCGGGCCCGGATCTCCGCCTCCTGACGGGCCAGATCCGCGTCCAGCTCCCCCAGCACCTCGGTGAGTTCGCGCCCGGCGTCGTCGGCGAGGACGTCCCGCACCTCGTCGAGGGAGAGCCCCAGCTCGGTCAGCCGCCGGATCCGGGCGAGGAGAACGGCGTCCCGTACCGAGTAGTCGCGGTAGCCGTTGGGCCGCCGCGCGGGTTCGGGCAGCAGCCCCACATGGTGGTAGTGCCGTACCGCGCGAGAGGTGACCCCGGCGAGGGCGGCGATCTCTGCGATTCTCATGAACCCAGTACAAACCTTGACGTCGCGGCAGGGTCAAGCCGGACATCCGCAGCCCCCCGGAATGCCGCGGGCCACGATCACCGGTGCGCTCCGGGCCGTCCGTGCCGGGTACGATGGTGAACACGGCAGACGAGCCGGGCGGACGGCCGCGTCAGGATCTTCGATCTTGCCGAGGAACGTCCGGACTCCACACGGCAGGGTGGTGGGTAACGCCCACCCGGGGCGACCCGCGGGACAGTGCCACAGAAAACAGACCGCCGGGGACCTCGGTCCCCGGTAAGGGTGAAACGGTGGTGTAAGAGACCACCAGCGTCCGAGGTGACTCGGACGGCTCGGTAAACCCCACCCGGAGCAAGGTCAAGAGGGGTCGTCGTTCCGCGAGGAACGGCGTCCCTGCGCGGACGATCGAGGGCTGCCCGCCCGAGTCCGCGGGTAGACCGCACGAGACCGGCGGCAACGCCGGTCCTAGATGGATGGCCGTCTCCCCGGCCGCCGCGAGGCGACCGGGCGACAAAATCCGGCGTACAGCCCGACTCGTCTGCCGCCACCTGCGGCTTGGCCGTGTTCCTCGACTCAGGGCACTCCGCGCCGACGGATGTCCGGGAGATTCGTCGACGGCGTGCCGTTCCCAAGGGCGATGCCCTGTTCCGAGGATCCTTGCCAGCCGGAGTGACGGGCGTCAGCTCGTGGTAACCAGCTCGTCGAGCAGCTGCTCCAACAGATTGTTGTCACCGAGGAAGCTCTTCACCGAGGCGTCCTCGTTGCGTTGAGGGTCCATGCCCGACCAGCTCAGGGTGTATCCCGCGTCGGCGCCGAGTTGGGCAAGGAATGCCCGCTGGGCACGGCCGTTGCCCTCGCGGAACGGGTGCAGGACGTTCAGGTCGCCGTACAACGTGGCCAGTTGGGTGACGAATTCCTGCCGGGGGAGATTCTGAAGCCGACCGGAGGAGGCGAGACGGCCGAAGACCTCTCCGGCGTAGGACATCAGGTTTCTCGCCGGACAGAACGGTGTGCGCTTAGCGATGTTCACGGTGCGTAACTCGCCTGCCCACGGATAGATGTCACCGAAGACCGCGGCGTGGAACGCTTGGAGATGGCCGAGGTCGTACGCGCCGAGTAGGGGGCGTTCGGTGAGCATGACGAGGCGCGCCCGGGTGATGTCCGCCTCCGCTGCTGCGAGCAACTGATGGTCGGTGATACCGAGCTTGTTGCGCAGCACGCCGTTGGGCATGGCGTACGGATCGTTCACCCTGCCCGCCGCTCCGAAGTCTGTCGGTGGCGGGCGATCGCGCGGGCGACAAGGGTGTCCGCGTCCAGGTCGCCCTTCACGTACGCCTCGGTGTCGCGGTCGGAGGCCTTGGAGGCATGGAGCCCCTCGGCCTCGATGGAGCCGGTGGCCGAGGCGACGGCCGCACGTCGTGCCGCTCGGCCGCTCAACGCCTCGAAGGCCTCGACGGACAGGAGGACGCCCTGGGGCTTGCGGTGGGCGCCGATCAGGACCGGGTCGGCATCCGCGCCCGACTCCGACAGGTCGGTCAGGATCCGCGACAGTCTCGCGCGTGCGTCGCTGATGGTCACGACCTCAGGGATCTCCATGCTGTCACCGTACCCATGTAGAGGCTTGATTCTGTACAGATTCTAGTACGGATTCCGGCGGGTGTCCCGCTGAGTTCGTCGAGCCGCCGGTAGAGGCCGAGGATCTCCGGGGGAGGCGGCGAGCGGGCGCAGCGCGTCGTAGACGCGCGGCAACGCCGGTCCTGGATGGATGGCCGTCTCCCCGGCCGCCGCGAGGCGACCGGGCGACAAAATCCGGCGTATAGCCCGACCTGTCTGCCGCCCAAGGCTCCTGACCGGGGGCGGAGCCCTATTTTCCGTGAACACCCCTCCGGGCCGCGCAGCCGGGCGAGGAGGGCAGCGATCTCGCGGGTTTCCTCGTCGTCCTCACCGAGAAGTACACACATGTCCTCGTGGCGGGCGTCGAGGACGCCCTCGGCCTCAGTGCGGCGGCCCTCGGAGAAGAGGAGCACGCCGATACTGCGGCGCAGGTCGAGAGCGGTCTCGGAGGCGTCCCCGGCCGCGTCGGACACGACCTCCAGGACCTCCTGGAACTCCCGCAGGGCGACGGTGGCCTGACCGAGGTTGGCCCGGCAGTGGGCGGCGTGCCCACGGCACTCCAGGGTGCTCTCGGCGCCCGGTCCCGCCGTACGGGCGTAGACGCCGGCCAGCGCGTCGAACTCCGGCAAGGCGCGGCGGAAGAGTCCTCGCCGGCCATGAGGACCGCCGCGCGCTGCCGCCGCAGACCGAGCACCCGGGGGTTGTGTGCGCCGAGAGTAGTGGCCGCCGTGGCGATCGCCACCTTGAGGACGTCCGCGGCCTGGGCGAACCGTCCCCTCTCGGCGAGGTCCGCGGACCGGGCGTAGGCGTCACGGATCGCGTCCCGCACTACGGTGTCGACGCGAGCCGGCACCGGCGCCGGATCCGTCGGCTCGGGGGAGGGCACAGGCACCGTGGTCCGCCGCAGGGGTGCGTTCGGCTGCCGGTAGACCACCGTCGGGTCGGGAACGACGGAAGGGAAGTCACCGTCGGGGAAGACCACGGGGGCAGCCGCCGTACCCGGTTGCGGCAGGTGTGGCGACAGGCGCTCGTAACACACCGCAACGTCGGAAGCGCACCGCGCGAGCATGCCCGTCCGCCCTGGGACGGGTGTGCACGCGACCAGGGCGGTAGGCCACCGGCGATCCCCAACCTCTCACTCAGCGATGGAGTTCGCCATGCCCGAGATTCCCCTCGTCCCCGCTCGCTGGCGCTTCCCCGCCCACCCCGCCTCCGTACCGAGGGCCCGGCACGCCGCCGCCGCGTCCCTGCCGGATGTTCTCCGTTCTCACCTCGGCGACGGTCTGGGCCTGTTGACATCGGAGCTGGTCCCCAACGCCATCCGTCACGGCGCCTGCGGGGAGGACGGGGACCTCGTCGAACTCGTTCTGTGGCCGGCCGACGGGCACTACTGGCTGGCCGTCTCCGATCCGGGTACCGGCAAGCCCGTTCTGGCTCACCCGGACAGCGACTCGGAGAGCGGCCGGGGTCTGTTCCTGGACGAGACCGAAGTTCTCCTCGTCGTTGACGGCGGCGGCGCGGACCTTCGGGTCCGCCCAGGTTGTGCTCGCCGGTCTTCTGGATGCGCAGGTGACTGAGGTCGACATCCCCTATGTCCACGCCCCCGTCTCCGCGTCGCGGCTGTCTCGGAGCCGGGCGGGAATCTGTCACCTGGCCGCGTAGCGGGCCCGCCTTGCGCAGCCGTCAAGGTAGCCACGCCAGCGAACGCCCTGCACGTTTGCGCGGGTCATAGCGTTGCGGTGATTCTCCCCGGCGTACAGCCCGACGCGTCTGCCGTCCAAGGCTCCTGACCGGAGAAATCCCGTGTCAGGGGCCCTTTTCCGTGGGCCGGACGGGCTGCGCGCGCTCGGATGCCGTTACCGCGTGCCGAGGACATGGTGACGTTCTCCCGGCCGTTGGGAAAGCACTTCGCTCACGGCGGGTGATCGGGTGACCGGGCGACTGAGTGTCGGGTGGGGGCGGCGTCTGTCGGTCGGCCCTGTGCCCGAAGCCTCGCCGATCCAATGTGTATGGCTCTAACATTGCTGTATGTTAGAGGTGGTCACATTCGGAGTGGCCCTCACGAGAGCTGGGAGTTCGCATGGTCGCCGTCGTACCGCCCGCGGAAGTCGATCCACATCGGAAGAGGCGTCGCGGGCGGCGGAGTTGGGCCTGGGTCGCCTTCTCCTCGGTGGCCGTCGCCGCCTACTTCTCCGGCCAGTACGCGCAGGGCGCGTTGGACGAGTTGAGCCGGAATGGAGTCGGACTGGCCACCGGCTACGCCGACAAGCCCTTGCCGGTACAGCTGACGTTCTACGTGCACATAGTCTCCGCCGGACTGGCGCTGGCGCTCGGCCCGTGGCAGTTCTCGCGACGCCTCCGTGCTCGCCGCCGGGCGGCGCATCGGTGGATCGGGCGGGTCTATTTGGTGAGCGTCGCTCTCGGTGCGCTGTCCGGTCTCGTCATGTCGGTGTTCAACACGGCCGGAATGGTGGGATTCTTTGGTTTCGGGGCGCTTTCCGTGCTGTGGGGGTGGACCGCTTGGCAGGCGTACCGGACGATCCGCGCACGCGACATCCGCGGCCACCAGGCTTGGGTGATCAGAAACTTCGCACTTACCTATGCCGCGGTGACACTGCGTCTCTGGCTCGGCGTATTGACCGCGGTTCAGATCCCGTTCATGGGCAGCGGCGACTCGGTCGACAGCATCATGGACAACGCCTACGCGCCGCTGGGCTTCCTCTGCTGGCTGCCCAACCTGGTCGTGGCCGAGTTCATGATCCGCCGCCGTGGCCTGCCCGCTCTCCACATCACCACCGAACCCGCACCCGTGGTGCCCGCGTCCGCCAACACGGCGGGATCGTAGGTGAAAGGGCTGGTGTGTTGGCGACAGACCGCTTGGGGGAGTGGGAAAGTACACTGCCGGAGTGATCCTTCCGACGGTCAATGAAATACGCGCGTTGCACGAGCGGTACGCGCCGTCGCATGAGGCGCTGGACCTCGTTTTCACCCACTGCGAAATCGTCTGCGGCATCGCCGCACAGCTTGTGGCACAGACCGCCATCCCTCTCGACGCCGACCTCGTCCGTGTCGGCGCCCTGCTCCACGACATCGGCGTCTACCGGCTCTATGACCAAGCCGGTCGGCTCGATCACCGCGACTACATCCGCCATGGCGTCCTCGGCTACGAGATCCTCCGCGAAGAGGGCTTCCCGGAGCCCCTGCGCCGCTTCTGCTCCTGTCACACGGGAGTCGGTATTACCCGGCACGACATCCGCGAACGGAAACTCGCCATACCCGAGACCGATTACCTGGCCGAGACCGTCGAAGAGCAACTGGTCATGTACGCGGACAAGTTCCACAGCAAGACGACACCCCCGACGTTCCTCACCGCCGACTCCTATGCGGCGCAGGTGGAGAGGTTCGGCACGGACAAGGTCCACGCATTCGGCCTTCTGCGTGCCCGGTTCGGCGAACCCGACCTGACCTCGGCCAGGGCGCGGTACGGCCACGCGCAGGCATGAGGTCGGCAGCGCCGCACCAGACAGGCCCGGGCAGGCCCGGCGGCGTTCGCCCTGTTGCGATGTGACGCGCCGTGAGGACGAGGGCGGGTGGCTGCTGCCGGATCATCCGCGCGGCACCGGGCCGGTGGTGACCTGGCGACGGGCCCGGATGATGCCGCTCTCCGCGCCGAACCAACACGCCAATGACCAGCGCCTACGCGCCGTGGTCGACAGTCGGAGCTTGCCGGGAGGGGCGCTGGTCTCTACTTGAGGCCGAGCAGTGCCGACAATGTGTCGGCGGCGAGTTGTTCCGGTGATACGTCCATGTCGAATCGCTCGGACAGCTGTCGCAGACTCAGGACGGAAAGCCCGTGCAGGGCGGCCCAGATGGACCGGGTCAGAAGCTCCGTCGACGGGACGGTGGAGAGCAATTCCGCCTGTTGGGCCTCGGCGACGGCGTGCCGGAGGATCTCGTAGGACTTGATCCCGACCTCGTCCGGGATGCCTCCCGGTCCGCGGAACATCGTGACGAAGAGCCCGGGGTGCTCCTGCGCGAACCTCACGTAGGCGCCCCCCAGCCGCAGCAATCGGTCGCCCGGATCGCCGGCTTCGCGCGCTGCCTGCTGGAGGCGTTGGTGCAGTGTGGTGTAGCCGTCCGTGGCCACGGCCGCCAGCAGTTCGTCCCGGTCGCGGAAGTGGCGGTACGGAGCGGAAGTGCTCACGCCTGCCCGGCGTGCGACCTCGTTCAGGCTGAACTGCTCGTGTCCCAGCTCGGCGAGGATATCCTTGGCGCCGTTGATCAGCGCTTGCCGCAGCGCGCCATGGTGGTAGCTGGTGCGCGCCGCCCGCTCGGAACCCATTTCGCCAATATAGCAACCGGTGTCATTCCACCGTCATCCGGTCGGAACCTGTCACCGGCGGGGATTTCGGGTGGTGTCCGGTCATTCTCCCGTTCCTCTCACGTCGACCCCGAGTCCTGCCCACAGCTCCTGCTCGACCCGGCTCGGCGGGGTCGAGCAGCGCCGCTCCGGGTGGCCGGCCGGGAGCCCGGAGCCGGAGCCGGGAGCCGAGTCAGGATCTGAGCCGGGAGCCGAGCCGGGAGCCGGGCCGGAGTCGGGATCCGGTT
This sequence comes from Streptomyces sp. NPDC088124, assembly GCF_040685895.1. NCBI lineage: Bacteria > Bacillati > Actinomycetota > Actinomycetes > Kitasatosporales > Streptomycetaceae > Streptomyces > Streptomyces sp. NPDC088124. The sequence goes on from NZ_JBFBJB010000048.1 coordinate 44,366, forward strand.
CGGGGTCGGGGTAGTTGACGCCGGGGAGCGGTCCGACGACTACCGTGCCGAACTCGACGAGCAGGTTCAGCGCACCGGCGCCGGCCCTGCCGAGCCAGGACCTCAGCCCCATGCGGTCCCTCTTCTCCCGAGCTGGTAATCCGAGGCGGTCCCGCGACGGCCTCCCTGGGCGCCCATGGTCGACGCTCGGCCTGAAGCGTCGCTTAAAGCATGCCGTGAAAGGTCATGAACATGAAGACCCCACATTCCAGGGCGGACGGATTCCCGATCGAATCATGATCGGCTGAGTGTTGCCGTGGACGACAACGTGCCAGTCTTCGGGCAGGCGGAAGGAGCAGTCGCATGGAGATCGGTGTTCTCGGGCCGCTTGTGGTGAGCATCGACGGCACCTCCGTGGTGCCGAGCGCGGCCAAACCGCGGCAGCTGCTCGCGCTGCTGGCGGTCAACGCGGGCCGGGACGTGAATGTGACCACCCTGACGGAGGAGCTGTGGGACTCACGTCCTCCCAGTCAGCCCGCCGGTGTTGTCCAGACCTACGTCAAGCAGCTGCGCCGGGCCATCACCGTGGCCCTGGGACCGGAGCACGAGTGCGCGCCGAAAGAGGTGCTGAGCCGCAGCTACGCCGGATACGGGCTGAACATGCCCGCGCCCGTCATGGAGGCCGACCACTTCGAGCAGCTCGCCGGGCGCGGGCTGCGGGCCCTGGCCGGCGGCAACGACGAGACCGCCTCGGAGCTGCTGGGCGAGGCGCTCGCCCTGTGGCGCGGGCCGGTCCTCGCCGACGTACGCATCGGGCCCGCGCTCCGGGTCGAGCTGCTGCGGCTGGAGGAGGCACGGAACTCCGCGCTGGAGGGCCGGATCACCGCGGATCTGCGGCTCGGCAGGCACGCCGAGGTGATCGGCGAACTCCTCGCGCTCACCGAGCGTTTCCCGCTCCAGGAGAGTCTGCACGGGCTGCTGATGCTGGCCCTCTACAGAGGGGGACGCTCGTGGCAGGCGCTGGAGATTTTTCGAAAGCTACGCGCGTCGACCTCCCAGGAGCTGGGCATTGAGCCTTCCCTGCGCGTCCAGAAGCTGCATCGGGCGATCCTGGCCGCCGACCCCCGGCTCGACCTCACCGCGCCGAGTTTGGCGGCCTTTTAGCGGCCCCGGGCAGCGTGGGGGCCGGGGCTGCCCCGCCTGTCCCGCCTGTCCTCTCTGCCCCACCCGTCCTGCCCGTTGACGTATCCCCGCACCCGGACGGCCCGCTCACCCTGGACCGAACCGAGACGGAGCAACCCGATGCGATACCTGTCCCGGAAGCCCCCGGGCCACGAACCGGAACCCATGACCCGGCTGTTCTGCTTTCCGTACGCGGGCGGCGGCGCCTCGGCGTACCGGCGATGGCAGCGCGGCCTCGACGCCCAGGACGCCGGAGTACGGGTGATGCCCGTACAGCTGCCCGGCCGGGAGGAGCGGTTCGACGAACCCAGGTTCACCGATCTGGACGCCCTCGTCGACGACCTGGACGCACAGCTCGACGAGGAACTGGCCGAGCCCCACCTCTTCTACGGGCACAGCATGGGGGCGCTCATCGCCTACTCGCTCGTGCGGCGGCGGCAGGCGCGCGGGGCGGCGCTGCCCCGGGCCCTCGTGCTGAGCGCCTACCGCGCCCCGCACCTGCCGGCCCCGGCGCTCGCCGACCCGGACGCCGGGGACGAGGAACTCGTCGCCGGTCTGGTGGCACTGGGCGGCATCCCGGAGATGCTCCTCGACCACCCCGAATTCCTCTCCGCGCTGCTCCCGGTGGTCCGTGACGACCTCCGGCTGTGCCTCGGCAGCGTCCCCGCGGGCACCGAACGGCTGCGGGTACCGCTGCACCTGTTCGCCGGACGCGGGGACCGGCTGGTCACCGTCGACGAGATGCTTCCCTGGCGACGCCACGCGGGGAGCGGCTGCGATCTGCGGACCATGCCCGGCGGGCACTTCTTCGTCAGGTCGGACGAGGGGGCCTTCCTGCGTGAACTCGCCTCCCTGACACGCCGGTACGCCACGGAGCGGGTGGCCGTGTAACCGGCCGGCACCACGATCACCTTGCCGCGCGGCCGCCGTGCGGCTCCCCAGCCCTACGGATCCCTCGCGAAAGGAACACGTCCCGTGACACACGACTCCGCCGAAGGCGCCACCAGGAGCTCGGCCTCACCGCAGCTCCGCACCGTCTGGACGGTGCTCTTCGTCCTCCTGCTGATCTTCTCGGTGTTCGAGGCGACGAAGTACGGCGGATGGGTGATCGTCGCGGCGCTCGCCGGAGTCGTCGCGCCCGACCTGTCGTTCCTCGCCGGCCTCGCCGGCCCGCACGAGCACGGCCCGCACCAGCCCGGCCGGCTGCCCCGCAGGGCCGTTCCCGTCTACAACCTCCTGCACCGGCCCCTTGTCGCCTTCGTCCTCATGCTCACCTGCCTGATCCCCGAATCCCCGGCGGTCGCGGTGCCCCTGTTCAACTTCGGCCTGGCCTGGCTGGTGCACATCGCCGCCGACCGGGCGCTCGGGTACGGCCTGCGCACCCCCGAGGGCTGGCAGCGCTGAGCCACCCCCGGGGCCCTGGCCCCCGGAGCGCTTTGGTCCCGCACAAGCCCTCGCTGCGAGGCTCGTCCAGGTCCCCGACCGCACCTCCCACCGCGCGTCGGTCACCCGAGCCACCGAACACGTAACTGCTGAGCATCTGTTGCCGGAGGAAACGCATGGACACGACGGACACGACGCACGGCGGGCCGGAGACCGGACAACCGCTGCTGGACTACCCGTTCCACCGCCCCTCGGCCGTCGAGGTACCGCCGGTCTACGAGGAGCTGCGGGCCAAGTGCCCCGTCGCCCATGTCCGGCTGCCCACCGGTGACGAGGGTTACGTGGTGACCCGTTACGACGACGTGCGCACCGTGCTCGCCGACGCCAGGTTCAGCCGGGCCGCCACCATCTCCCCCGACGTACCGCAGCTCACCCCCACACCCCCCGTGCCGGGCAGCCTGTTCACCACGGACGCGCCCGAGCACACCCGGCTGCGCAGGCTCGTCTCCCGGGAGTTCACCGCCCGCCGTGTGCAGAACATGCGCCCCCGGATCCAGGAGCTGACCGACGGGCTGCTGGACGAGATGGAGAAGCTCGACGGGCCGGTCGACCTCAACTCGGCGCTCGCCTTCCCGCTGCCGGTGATGGTGATCTGCGAACTGCTCGGTGTGCCCTTCGAGGACCGCGACCGCTTCCGCGAGTGGTCGGACGCCTTCGTCTCGCTGACCGCGCACAGCCCGGAGGAGATGGCCGCCCAGCGCCAGCAGATGATCGGGTACCTGGGGGCCCTCGTCAAGCGGAAGCGGGAGGAGCCCACGGACGATCTGATGGGCGCGCTCGTCGCCGCCCACGAGGAGGAGGGCAGCCTCAACGAGTACGAGCTGATCGTCATGGCGGCGACCATCCTCGTCGCCGGTCACGAGACCACGGTCAGCATGATCGGCAAGATGGTCCTGACCCTGCTGCGCCACCCCGAGCACATGGCCACGCTGCGCGAACACCCCGAGATGATCGACCACGCCGTCGAGGAGCTGCTGCGCGTCAACCCGATCGGTGACGGCGGCCCGCTGCGGATCACCCTGGAGGACGTCGAGGTCGGCGACACCGTCATCCCCAAGGGCAGCGCGGTCCTGGCGGCGGTCTGCTCCGCCAACCAGGACCCCGCGCGCTTCCCCGGCGCGCAGGCGGACGAGTTCGACCCCACCCGGCCCGAGGCCGTCCACCACGTCGCGTTCGGCCACGGCCCGCACTTCTGCGTGGGCGCCGCGCTGGCCAGGGCGGAGCTGCAGATCGTCCTCTCCTCGCTGCTGAACCGCTTCCCCGGTCTGCGGCTCGCGGAGGAGGTCGACTCCCTGGAGCTGACGACCGGGATGATGGTGCACGGCCTGACCCGGCTGCCCGTCACCTGGTGACATGCCGGACCCGATGACGTACCGGACCTGGTGACGTACCGGTGACAGACCCTGGGGCCCCGGTCCGCACATCGTGTGCGGGCCGGGGCCCCAGGGTCTGTTCCGGGTCCGTGGACACACCCGTCACGCCCGGGTGGCGGAGGACTGCGCCGCCACGGCATGCGGCCCCGGCTTCTGCAGCTGGAAGTACGCGCCGGCCAGCACCCGTTCCTTCAGCTTCTGGCTCCGGTCGACCACCCGGTACAGCGAGCGGCGGCCGACACCGCCGACGCCGTGCAGGGCGAACAGCCGCTCCTGCCGCAGCTGCAGACCCCGCGACGTGGCGACCGACTCCTCCCGCTCCCGCTGGAACTCGGCGCACGCCCGTGCCAGCGCCGCCTCGTCCCCGCTCGCGTCGAGAGCGTCGCGCACCAGCGGGGCCAGCGTCACCGCGTCGATGATCGCGTGATTGACGCCCTGCCCGAGGATCGGCGTCAGCGTGTGTGCCGCGTCGCCGATCAGGACCAGGCCCGGCATGGACCAGCGCGGCACCGTCGTGGTGAAGATGTCCAGCATCGAGGTGTCGGACCAGGAGCGGATCTCACCGCGCACCGCGTCGGCCAGCTCGGGAGCGAGCCGGTCCAGCCGCTCGTACAGGGCGGGCAGACCCTGGGCGCGCAGCTCCCTCAGCCCGCCCTTGGGGATGTTGAAACCGACGCGCACACTGTCCGGGTGGGTCGGGATGAACAGCCCGTGCTGGTCGCCGCGGATCCGTATGCGATACGTACGATCGTCCCACTCGGACGGGAACGGCAGCTTCAGCCACACCACGTCACGCTCCAGCGGCAGCTTCGTGTACGGCAGGCCCGACATCTCACGGACCTTGCTGAACCGGCCGTCCGCCGCGACGGTGAGCGCCGCGTGTACGGTCAGCTCCCCCTCCGGCGCCCGGGCCACCACCCCCGTGACCGGACCGCTCTCGCCGCCCGCGCGCAGCAGACGGGTGGCGGTCGCCCGGCGCACCAGGGTGAAATGCTCCGGGTGTTCCTCCTGCCCGAGGCCCGCCAGGGCCGAGAGAAGCGCCGGCTGGGGCATCTCCACGGGGTAGGGGTGCGGGTACGGGAAGCGGCGGAAGTCGGCGCGCAGCACCGTACTGCCGGAGTCGACGATCTCCATGCTGTGCATCTGCCGGTAGGCGCCGTCCAGGCGGCCGAGGACACCCAGCCCGTCGAGCAGCCACACCGAGTCCGGAGAGACCGACTCGCCCCGGAACGACCGGTCGAAGTGACCGCTCTGTTCCAGGACCACGACCGAGACCGAACGCTTGGCGAGCTCGACGGCCAGCGTGAGTCCCGCCGGGCCTCCTCCGACCACACACACGTCCGCGGTCAGCTCAGTTGTCATCGTCAGGCTGCCTTTCAGAAGGACAGTAAAGAGTCGTCATCGACCGATGGTCCGCAGCCGGCCTAAAGCAGCTCTTGCGGGCGGTCCCCGCAGTGGCTTGCGCGGTGGTCTGCAGGGCGGTCCGCGCGGTGGCTTGTGCGTCGGCATGCGCTGCGGTCTGCGCGTCGGCCCGCGCTCCGGTCCGCGCGGCGGGCCGTGCGGCGGGCCGCACCGGGCGCAAGCCCGTCTTTAGGGGCCGGGCGCAAGCTCCCAAGCGCCCGCCCGCCCCCGCAGAGAGGCGCACCGACCGTGAGCACAGCAGTGACGACGTCCGATCCCGGGCGCACCGGCCCCGCCGGCCCCCTCGACCGACTGCGCGCGCTGTACGGTGAGCGGCGGCTCGCCGCCGAGTACCCGGCGGTGCCCGCCCTGCTCGCCGAACTCGCCCAGCCGGACGACGGGCTCGCCCTGCTCTCCCGCGCGGGCCGGCTGCTCGCCAAGGTCGCTCCCGAGGACATCACGGAGCGTCACCCCGGCGTCGTACCCGCCACCGTCGCCGTCACGGGACACGGCACCCTCGACGGGCTGACCGCACCGCTCCACGCGGAACTCGCCCGCCACGGCATCCCGCTGCGCGTACGCGTCGGCGACCACGACGGGTGGCTGCGGGACCTCCAGGACACCGGCAGCGACCTGTACGCGCCCGGCACCGAACTCGCCCTGTGCCTCCTCGACGCCGGGATCGTCTTCGACGAACTGCCGCTGCCCTGGGGGCCGGAGGACGTCGCCCGGACCGTCGCGGGGAAGCTCGACCTCCTCGACGGGCTCGCCGCCCGCTACGACGAGCACGGCACCGGGACGCTCGTACTCAACACCCTGCCGCTGCTGTCCCAGCACACCCAGCAGTTGGTCGACCATCGGTCGCGCACCGAACTCTCCATCATCTGGCGGGAGTTCAACGTGGGTCTGCTGCGGCTCGCCGCCGCGCACCCGCGGCTGCACATCGTCGACCTGGAGCCGCTGATCGCCGAGGGCGGACCGGTCCGCGACCCGCGGCTCGCCGCCTACGCCAAGGTGCATCTGGGGGAGGAGGTGCTCGCCCGGTACGCGCGCCACGCGGGCCATCTGCTGCGGACGCTGCGCGGCGGGGCCAAGAAGGTCCTGGTCCTCGACCTCGACCACACCCTCTGGGACGGCATCCTCGGCGACGACGGACCCGACGGCATCGCCGCCGCCACCACCTACCGCGGTGAGGCCTTCGGCCGGTTCCAGCGGGTGGCCAAGCAGATCGGCGGCCAGGGCGTCCTGCTCGCGGTGTGCAGCAAGAACGACCGGGAGCCGGTGCTGGACGTGCTCCGCGACCACCCCGACATGATCCTGCGCGAGGCCGACTTCGTCCGGATCAACGCCAACTGGGAGCCCAAGGACGGCAACATCCGCGACATCGCGGACCGGCTCAATCTCGGTACCGACAGCTTCGTCTTCGCCGACGACTCGCCCTTCGAACGCGGCCTCGTCGCCGCCTCGCTCCCCGGGGTCGCCGTGATCGGGCTCGACGAGGAACCGGCCCTCCACATCGACCGGCTGCTCGCCGACGGCTGGTTCGACGTACGGGAACTGACCACCGAGGACCGGGCCCGCGCCGTCCAGTACCGCCAGGAGGCGGAGCGGCAGGACCTCCAGCAGGCCACCGGCTCGATGGAGGAGTACCTGCGCGCCCTCGACGTGTCCGTCGAGATCACCCCGGTACGTGACCACGAAGTGGCCCGGGTCGCCCAGATCACCCTGCGCACCAACCAGTTCAACCTCACCACCCGCCGGCTCCAGGCGCCCGACGTCCGCGAACGGCTCGACTCGCCGGACCATCTGGTGCTGGCCGTACGCTCCCGCGACCGCTTCGGCGACAACGGGGTCGTCGGCGCCCTCTTCGCGCACCGGGAGGACGAGGCCCTGCGCATCGACAACATGCTGCTCAGCTGCCGGGTCTTCGCCCGCGGCATCGAGCAGGCCGCCATCGCCGCGCTGCTGGAGCACGCCGTGGGGTCGGGCGCGGCCGAGGTACGCGCGAGCTACCGGCCCACCGCCAAGAACCACAAGACGCGCGGCTTCTACCCGTCGCTCGGCTTCGAGCCGGGCGGCGAATCGGCCGACGGCACGGTCGAGTTCAGGCACCCGCTCACCCGACTGCCCGAGGTGCCCGGGCATCTGACCCTCGACGCGGCCATCCGCGGCGGGACCGGATGACCTGAGCCCCACCCCGGGGGCCGGGAAACGCACAAGCGTTTCCTTAGCGCCCCCGACAACGATGCTGATGTCAGAGCAACCCGTGCCGGCGCCACGCCAGCGGAACTCGGAGAGGTCGGAGAAAGACGTTGACGAACTTCCGAACCTTCACGGAACTGGTTCTGGAACGCACCGAAGCCCGCGACGACGCGGATGCCTTCGTCTTCCTGCCCGACGACGCCCGCGGCTCGGTGCCGCAGCACCTCACCTCCGCCGGGCTCGGCCACGAGGCGCGCCGGATCGCCTCCTGGCTCCAGGAGCGGAAGGCCGCGAACCGCCAGGTCCTGCTGCTCTATCCGGCGGGCCTGGACTTCATCAAGGCGTTCACCGCCTGCCTGTACGCCGGTGCCGTGGCCGTGCCGGGACCGCTGCCCACCGAACAGGGCCAGCACTTCGCCCGGATCTCCGGCATCCTGCGCGACGCCGAGGCGTGCGCCGTGCTCACCGACTCGGCCAACGCTCCCGCGATCTCCGCCTGGCTGACCGCCGAGGGCTTCACCGACGTGGCGTGCCTGGCCACCGACGATCCCGCCCAGGGCGACGCGGCCGCCTGGCGCACGCCCTCCCTCACCCCGGAGAGCCTGGCGTTCCTGCAGTACACCTCCGGCTCGACCAGCGACCCCAAGGGCGTCGTGGTCTCGCACCGTAACCTGCTCGCCAACGAGGCGGCGATCCAGCGGTCGATCGGCACCGGCCCGGAGAGCGTGTGCGGCGGCTGGCTGCCCTTCTACCACGACATGGGCCTGATCGGGCACATCCTGCACCCGCTCTACCTCGGCGCGCAGGGCGTCCTGATGGCACCCTTCACCTTCCTCAAGCGCCCCTACCGCTGGCTGAAGATGATCGGCGACTACGGGATGACGACGGGCGGCGGCCCCAACTTCGCGTACGACCTGTGCGTGCGCAGGGTCACCGACGCACAACTGGAGACGCTCGACCTGTCGTCCTGGACCACCGCCTGCAACGGCGCGGAACCGGTCAGGGCCGAGACGGTCCGGGCCTTCACCGAGCGCTTCGCGCCCGCGGGATTCCGCCCCGAGGCCATGTTCCCCTGCTACGGCATGGCCGAGACGACCCTGCTGGTCACCGGCATCCCGCGGACCGCCGCCGCCCGTGTGATCGATGTCGACGCCGAGGCCCTGGAACGCGGCGAACTGGCCGGCCCGCGCGCGGACGCCGCCACCCGCTCCCTCGTCAGCAGCGGGATCGCGCGGGACTTCGAGGTCCGCGTCGTCGACCCGGAGAGCCGCGTCGAGAAGTCCGGGGGACAGATCGGCGAGATCTGGCTCAAGGGTGACAGCGTCGCCTCCGGCTACTGGAAGCGGCCGGTGACCAACAAGGAGATATTCGACGCGGCGATCTCCGGCCGCACCGACGGATCGGACGGACCGGACGGGCCGGACGGGAATGGTGGTGGCTGGCTGCGCACCGGCGACATGGGCGCACTCCACGACGGAGAGCTGTATGTCACCGGCCGGCTGAAGGAACTGGTCATCCTGGCGGGCCGCAACCTCTACCCGCAGGACGTCGAACGCGCCGTCCAGTCCACGGACAAGGCCCTCGGCGCCGGCGCGGGCGCCGTCTTCGCCGTCGAGACCGACCGTGAGCACCTGGTGGCCGTCCAGGAGGTACGCCCCGGCAGTGTCTCCACCGACCTGCACACCGTCGCCTCCGGCGTCCAGAGCCTCATCGGCAGGGAGTTCAGCGTCCCTGTCGGCAACATCCTGCTGGTACGCCCCGGAACCATCCGCAAGACCACCAGCGGCAAGATCCAGCGCACCCTGATGCGCAAGCTGTTCCTGGAGGGCGGGATCACCGCGCTGTACGAGATCCTGGAGCCGGCCGTCCGCGAACTGATCGCCACCGGCGAGGACGGCGCCTCGGCCGACAGCTCCGCCGCCGAGTCCCTGGAATCGGTGGTCTGACGTGGAACACCCGCCCTACCGGCTCGCCGAGGAGTTCGACCGCTTCCTCGGCGATCCCGACGACCCCGGCGAGCTCTTCTCCTACGCGCGGTGCGCGGAACTCGACGAGAAGGAGGAGTTCCCCGCCGACATCTGCCACCGCTTCCAGGAGTGGGGCCTGCCCGCCGAGTACGTACCGGTCGCGTACGGCGGCAGGCTGCGCGACTACGAACGGGTGCTCCAGCTCGTCCGCACCGTCGCCCGCCGCGATCTGACCTGCGCCATCGGCCACGGCAAGACCTACCTCGGCGGGGTCTGCGTATGGGTGGCGGGCTCCGCGGAGCAGGGCGCCCGGCTCGGTGCCGACATCATGGCCGGGGTCCCGGTCGCCCTCGGGCTCACCGAACGTGCCCACGGCAGCGACCTGCTGGCCAACGAGGTGCGCACCGACGAGAGCGCGGCGGACACCGGCGACCAGCCGGCGGACACCGACGAAAGCGCGGCGCACACCGGCGGCAACGCGGCGGACACCCGGGACCACTGGGTGGTCAGCGGCGAGAAGTGGCTGATCAACAACGCCACCCGGGGGTCGGTGCTGTCGCTGCTGACCCGCACCCGCCCGGACGGGGGCCCGCGCGGCTTCAGCGTCCTCCTCGTGGACAAGCGCGAACTCGACGGGAACACCTACCGTCACCTCCCGAAGATCCCCACCCACGGCATCCGCGGCGCCGACATCTCCGGCATCGCCTTCGACGGCGCCCGGGTGGAGCGCGGCGCCCTCGTCGGCGCGGAGGGCGCCGGGCTGGAGATCGTGCTGAAGGCGCTCCAGCTCACCCGCACCATGTGCGCTGCCCTGTCGCTGGGCGCCGCCGACCACGGGCTGCGGCTCGGCCTGGACTTCGCCGAGGAGCGCGAGCTGTACGGCCGACGGCTGATCGACCTCCCGCAGGCCGGACACGTGCTGGCCGGCGCCGCCGCCGACGTACTGCTGCACGAGGCGGTCGCCCTGGTCGCCGCCCGCGCCGTACAGACCCAGACCGCGGAACTCGCCGTCACCTCGGCCGTCGTCAAGTACCTGCTGCCCACCGGCACCGACCAGGTCCTCGCCGACCTGACCGGGCTGCTCGGCGCCCGCGCCTTCCTCAAGGACGTCCACGCCGACGGCCGCTTCCAGAAGGTCGAGCGCGACCACCGCATCGTCGGACTCTTCGACGGCAACACCCTCGTCAACCTCAACTCCCTGGTCAACCAGTTCCGTCCACTGGTCCGCGGCTTCCGGCGCTCCACCGGCGACACGGCGGGCGGCGCCGCCGCCTGCGACCTCGCCGCACCGCTGCCGCCCCTGGACCCCGCGAAGCTGTCGCTGGTCGCCCGGCACGGCAGCGGCATCATGGCGGGGCTCGCCGCCTCCGTCGACGAGATCACCCGGCGGGCGGGAGCGGACCCCGCGCTCGCCCCGGTGGCCGGGGCCGCGCGGCGGCTGCTCGCCGTCACCACCGCGGTGCACGCCGAGATGGCGGAGTACCAGGACGTGCTCGCCGAGGTTCCGGCCGCCGCCTTCGAGGTCGCGCGCCGCTACGCCCTGTGCTGGGCGGGGGCGGCCTGTACCGGCCTGTGGACGCGGAGCGCCGGCCACGTCCGCGACGACCCCGGCACGGGGGCGCTGTGGCGCGACGGCCTGTGGCTGCACACCGCCCTCGACCGGCTGCTGGTCCGCCTCGGCGAACCGGCGACGGCCGGCCGGGAGACGAACGAAGAACTGCTCGGCGCCCTGCGGGCGGCCCGCTCCTCGGGCCGGCTGTTCTCGCTGCTGCCGCAGCGGGGCCCCGAGCGGCGGCCCGCGATGCCCGCCGCGGCCGCCGGCGCGACGGAGAGGACGCCATGCTGATCGGCACAGAGCCCCAGGACACGCACCCGGCGACCGGGGCCGTACGGGACGGCCACGGGGCACCCGGGCAGGAGGCGCGGGCCGCGGCCCGCGTGGCCGAGGTGGACCGGCGGCTGGGCGACCCCACCGACGAGGGCGACGAACTGTCCTACGCCCGGCTGATCGAGGCGGACGAGGCCGGTGAACTCTCCGGGGCCGGCGAGCGGGCCCTCGACGAACTGAGGCTCGGCGCCGACTTCGTGCCGCGCGCCGAGGGCGGCGGGCTGGAGCGGCTCGACACCCTGGTCCGTGTCATGCGGCAGGTGTTCCGCCGCGATGTCTCCCTCGGCCTCGGTTACGGCGTGACCTCCTTCATGGCCGCCGTGAACGTCTGGGCCGCCGGGGACGCCGCACAGCGCGAACGCGTCGCCCGGATCCTCACCGGCGGCGGCCGGATCTCGGTCGCGTACCACGAACTCGCGCACGGCAACGACTTCGTGCGCAACGAGTTCGAGGCCCGCCCCGCGGCGGGCGGCGGTTACCTGCTGAACGGCGCCAAACAGGTCATCAACAACGCCGGCCGTGCCGACGCCTGGGTCCTGTTCAGCCGCACCAGCCCCGCCCCCGGCAGCCGCAGCCACTCCGTCCTCCTCGTCGACCGTGACGGGCTCGACCCGGACACCTGGCGGGTACTGCCCCGCTACGACAGCGTCGGCGTGCGCGGCTGCCGGCTGTCCGGACTCCGGTTCGACGACACACCCGTACCCGCCTCGGCCCTCGTCGGCGAGACCGGAAAAGGGGTCGAGACCGCCCTGCGCGCCTTCCAGATCACCAGGGCCGCGCTGCCCGGCATGGCGGTCGGCACCACCGACACGGCCCTGCGGACCGTGGTGCGCTTCGCGCTGGGCCGACGCCTCTACCGCACGTCCGTCATGGAGATCCCGCATGCCAGGGCCACCCTGTCCGGAGCCTTCACCGATCTCCTGACCTGTGACAGCCTCTCCCTGGCCGCGACCCGGGCGGTGCATCTGCTCCCCGAGCAGACCAGTGTCCTCGCCGCCGCCACCAAGTACCTCGTCCCGAAGCTGCTCACCGACGCGATGCGCGAGCTCTCCATCGTGCTCGGGGCCCGCTTCTATATCCGTGACGGTGAGTACGGAATCTTCCAGAAGCACCTCCGCGACCTGCCGGTGCTCAGCCTCGGCCACGCCGGCTCAGCGGCCTGCCAGGCCACGATCATCCCCCAGCTGTCCCGGCTCGCCCGGCGCTCCTGGTTCAGCGATCAGCCGGCCCCCGCCGCACTCTTCCGGCCGCGCGCGGACCTGCCGGACATCCCGTACGACCGGCTCACCCTGGCGAGCGGACGGGACGGGCTCAGCGCCACGCTCGTCGCGGCCGCGGACACCCCGCCCGGCGCGGCACCCGAGGAGCGGGCCGTCCACGAACTCACGCTCCAACTGGTGGACGAGCTGCGCCAGGTCCAGGAGGCGGCCCGCGCGCTCGCCCCCGAGGACCGTACGGCGCTCGCCCACCCCGCCGCCTTCGCCCTCGCCGACCGGTACGCCGTCCTGCTCGCGGCCGCCTCGGCGATCGGCGTCCGGCAGCAGGCGGTCCGCGACGGCGGCGACGCGTTCCTCGCCGACCCCGCCTGGCTCGCCGCCGCACTGCACCGGCTCGCCCGCCGGCTCGGCCGGCGGCCCGCCGGACTCCCGGCGTCCGTGGACGCCCGGATGCACGAAGAGGTCCTGCGCAGGTTCCACACACGCAGCGGCTACGACCTGTACGACACCCCGCTCACCGGCTGACGGGCCCCCGCAGAACCCCCCGCCGTCTGCGGCGGAGGCCGGCCGGCAGCACGACATCCCGACCGTACGGCAGCACGACATCACCACATCACGGCCGTACGGCAGCACGACATCACGACCGCACGAGACAGCAGGCGAGAACCGCTCATCCCCGCCGAGGAGTCCACCATGCCCGTTCCGACCACCGGACACACCACCGAGTCTCTGACCACGTGGCTGGCCGAGCGCATCGCCCTCTACCTCAAGCGGCGGCCCGACGAGATCGACCCGGACGTGCCCCTCGCGGAGTACGGCCTCGACTCCGTCGCCGCCCTCAGCCTGTGCGGAGACATCGAGGACGACTTCGACCTCATGGTGGAGCCGACCGTCGCCTGGGACTACCCGACCGTCCACGCCCTCGCCGGCCACCTCATGGAGGAGATCGCCGCGGAGACCGCGAAGAGCGGCGGCGCTTGATGGAGCCCGTGGCCATCGTCGGCATCGACTGCAGATTCCCGGGCGCGCCCGACACCGGCGCCTACTGGGACCTGCTGATGCGGGGCGCGGACGGGGTGGGGGAGGTGCCCCGGCAGCGGTGGGACGCCAAGGAGTTCCACTCCGAGGCCGGGGAGGAAGGACACACCAACACCACCGAGGGCGGCTTCATCGCCGACCCGGACGCCTTCGACAACGAGTTCTTCACCATCTCGCCGCGCGAGGCGGCCGCGATGGACCCCCAGCAGCGGCTGCTGCTGCAGTCCGCGTGGCGGGCGGTTGAGGACGCGGGGATCGCCCCGCGGCACCTCGCCGCCACCCGGACCGGGGTCTTCGTCGGCGTCATGGGCAACGAGTGGGCGCAACTGCACCTCACCGACTACCCGAACGTCACCGCCCAGGCCGGCACCGGCAACGGCTACTGCATGACCGCCAACCGGATCTCGTACCACCTCGACCTCAAGGGCCCGAGCCTCGCCGTCGACACCGCCTGCTCCTCCTCGCTGGTCGCCGCGCATCTCGCGGTGAACGCCCTGCTGTCCGAGGAGTGCGACCACGCCCTCGTCGGCGGTGTCAACGTGGCCCTCACCCCCGCCCTGTCGATCTTCTACACCCAGGCCGGGCTCTCCGCCCCCGACGGGCGCTGCAAGCCCTTCAGCGCCGAGGCGGACGGCATCGGCCGCGGCGAGGGCGTCGGCGTGATCGTGCTGCGCAGGCTGCGGGACGCGATCGCCGACGGCCAGCGCGTGTACGCCGTCATCCGCGGCATCGCCGTCAACCAGGACGGCCGCAGCAACGGGCTGACCGCGCCCAGCCGCTGGGCCCAGCAGGAGGTGCTCGGCGCCGCCTACCGCAGGGCCGGGGTCGACCCCTCCGACGTGGTCTTCACCGAGGCCCACGGCACCGGCACCGCCCTCGGCGACATGATGGAGGTCAAGGCACTCGGCCACCACCACGCCGACCGGGCCGGCAAGCCCATGGCACTCGGCTCGGTCAAGGGCAACCTCGGCCACACCGAGGGCGCCGCCGGCATCGCCGGACTGATCAAGGTCGCCCTCTCCCTGCACCACCGGGTGGTCCCCGCCAGCCGCTTCGCGGCCAAGGAGAGCAAGCGGCTCGCCCTGCGCGACCACGGCCTCCGGCTGCTCAAGGCACCGCTGCGACTGCCCGCCGGCCCCACCGTCGCCGGACTCAGCAGCTTCGGCATGGGCGGCACCAACGCCCACGCCGTCCTGGAGTCCGCGCCCGGCCGCGCCGCCGCGCCCGCACCGGTGGACGGCGCCGCGCCGGGCGGTATCGGCGCCGCCGTCTTCACCCTCACCGCGCCGGACGCCGACGCGCTGCGCCGCAACCTGCTCGTCCAGGCGGACGCGGTCGCGGCCCGCCGCGTCCCGCTGGGCCCGCTGGCCAGGGCCGGCAACCGCGTCAAGAGCGGGCACCGCCACCGCTTCGCGGCCGTCGCCACCGACACCGGTGAACTCGTCGCCGCGCTGCGCGAGTCGGCCGCCGACCCCGAGCTGTCGGCCCGGCTCGCCGGGCGGCCCGCCGCCCGGCCCCGCATCGCGTTCCTGTTCACCGGACAGGGCTCGCAGTACCCCCGTATGACCGCCGCTCTGTACGAACAGTCGCCGCTGTACCGGCACTTCCTCGACGAGGCCGACGCCGCCCTGCTCCCGTACACCGGGCGGTCCGTGCGCGACCTGCTCCTCGCCGGCGACGAGGCGGTCCACCACACCCGGTGGACGCAGCCCGCGCTGTTCGCCGTCGGCCACGCCCTCGGCCGGACCCTCACAGAACTCGGCGTGCGCCCCGGCCTGCTCCTCGGCCACAGCGTCGGCGAGTTCGCCGCCGCCGTCCTGGCCGGGGCGCTCCCCCTGGACGGCGCCGCCCGGCTGGTCGCCGCCCGCGGCGCCCTGATGCAGGAACTCCCCCCGGGCGGCGGCATGCTGTCCGTCCGGGCCGCCCGGGAGGACCTCCAGGCGCGGATCGAGGGGGAACCCCTGGTCGGCGTGGGCGCCGTCAACGGCCCCGCCTCCACGGTGCTCTCCGGTGACCTGGCGGCCCTGGAACGGATCGGCGCCGAACTCGCGGCCGAGGGATTCACCACCCGCCGGCTCCAGGTCTCGCACGCCTTCCACTCACCGCTGATGCGGCCCGTACGGGACCGCTTCGCGACGATCGCAGCCGAGGTCGGCGGGGGAGTGCCGGAGATCCCGCTGTACTCGACCGTACGCGGCCGGCTGCTCGACGGGGAGGCGATGGACGCCGCGTACTGGACCGAACACATCGGCGCACCCGTGCTGTTCGGGGACGCCGCCGCCGCGCTGCTCGCCGAGGGCCCGACCCACCTCGTGGAGACCGGCCCCCGGCCGGTGCTCTCCGGGCTGGTACGCCGCCTCGGCCGGCCCGCCGAGAGCGCGGGCCCGGCCCCGGCCCATGTCCCGGCCCCGGCCCATGTCCCGGCCCCGGCCCATGTCCTGCCGGTGCACGGTCCCGAGTCCGCCGGCCGGGACCTCGCCGAGGCCCTCGCCGAGCTGTACCGGGGCGGCGTCGACCCCGACTGGGACGCCGCGTACCCGGCCGAGGAACGGGTCGCGCACCCGCTGCCCCCGTACGCCTTCTCCACGGAACACCGCTACTGGGCGAGGAATCCGGTCCGGCGCCCCGGCACGGTCGGCGCCCCGACGGCCCTGGCGTCCGTACCGCACGCGGAGCCCGGGACCGCCCCCGTGTCCGTCCTCACCCCGGACCCGCCCGGCGGCCCGGCGGACCCGGTCGCGGACGCCGTCCTCGGCGCCGTCCGGCTGGTCGGCGGCTACACCGGAGTCGGCCCGCGCGACCGGCTCTACGAGGACCTCGGCTTCGACTCCGTCATGATCATGGAACTCAAGAACCGGCTGGAGGACCGCCTCGCCGGCATCGGCACCCTGACGGTCCAGGACCTGCTGCCCCGGCTCTCCTCCGTCGGCGACCTCGTCGCCTTCCTCCGCGAACTCGGCGCGACGGTGCCCGGTCCCGGGAGCGTGGACGTGGGCGGCATCGGGGAGCACCGGGCGCTCAGGGAAGAAGAGAGGACCGCATGACCGCTCCGACGAGCTATCTCGCCTCCATCGGCACCGCCCTGCCCGGTGACCCGGTGGACAACGCCACCCTGTCCAAGGTGCTCGGCATCAACGAGGAGTGGATCGACGTCTTCATCGGCACCAGGACGCGGCACTTCGCCCGCGACCTCGGCACCGGCGTGGTGCGCTGGTCGCTCGCCGACCTCTGCGCGCAGGCCGCCGAGCGGGCCCTCGCCGCCCCCGGCGCCGACCCGTCCGAGATCGAGTTCATCGTCCTCGGCACGGCCACCCCCGACACCCTGATGCCCGCCACCGTCAACCATGTCGCCGACCAGCTCGGCCTGGATCAGGTCCCCACCTTCCAGCTCCAGTCCGGCTGCGCCGGCGCCGTACAGGCCCTCGGCGTCGCCCGGTCGATGATCGCCTCCGGCCAGTACCGCACCGGCCTCGTCATCGGCGGCGACGTGTGCAGCAAACACCTCGACCTCCAGCGCGACGTCTCCGGCGCCGCCCCCGGCGACCTCGTCAACTACGTCCTGTTCGGCGACGGCGCCGGCGCGGCCGTCCTCACCGACGAGCCGCGCGGACAGCGCGTCGCGCTGCGCCACGTCCTCAACCGCTTCACCGGTCTCGGCCGCAAGCCAGGACAGGTCATCGAGTGGTTCGGGCTCGCCGACCGGTACGACGACCGGCAGGCCCTCACCGAGGACTACAAGGCCATCGAGGAGTCCGTGCCCGTCATGGCGGCCGAGATCCTCTGGGAGATGCTCGGCGAACTCGACTGGGAGGCCGACCAGCTCGACTACCTGCTGCCGCCCCAGCTGTCCGGCCGGATGACCCGCCGCATCACCGAGGAACTCGACGTGCCGACCGCGAAGGACGTCTCGTGCGTCGCGGACACCGGCAACAACGGAAACGCCCTGCCCTTCCTGCAGATCGAGAAGTTGCTGGAACGGATGTCGGCCGGCGAACGGGCTCTCGCGGTCGCCGTCGAGTCCAGCAAATGGATCAAGGCCGGCTTCGCCCTGGAGAAGATATGAGCACCGACAGCACCGCGTCCGTCCCCGCCCCGGGCGGCTTCACCCTCGACGACTACGTCCGGCTCGTCGACGAGGAGACCGGCATGCCGCTCGCACCCGGCCAGGTCGCCGCCGACCTCGACGAACTCCCCGACTGGGACTCGCTCCACCTCCTCAAGCTCGTCACCGCGCTGGAATCCGCCGTCGGCCGCAGGATCCCCGTCGGCAAGGTCCTGGAGGCCCGCAGCCTCCAGGAGATCTACGAGCTGGCGGTGTCCGGGTGAGCACCGCCACCGCCGTACGGCGCCGCCGCCACACCCTGTACTTCCTGGAGTGGGCGGCGGCCCAGCGGCCCGTACACCTGGACACCGACATCGACATGACCCGCGTCCAGGCACACCGCGCGGCCGCCCGCGACAACGGCCGGCGCTACTCGGTCGTCAGCTATCTGCTGTACGCCGCCGGGCGGGTCCTCGACCGTCACCCGGAGGCCAACGCCGTCATGGCGCCCGGCTGGCCGGCACCCCTGCGCCGCCCGAGCGTCGTCCGCTTCGACGGCGTCACCGCCAAACTCGCCCTGGACCGGCCCGTCGAGGGCGAGCGCACCGTGCTCTCGGCGCTCGTCCCCGGCCTGGAGACCGCGAACCTGCGCGAGATCCAGGAACGCGTCGACCGCTACCAGGGCGAACAGGCCGCCGAACTGCCCGAGTTCAAGAGCGTACGGACGTTGGGCCGGCTTCCGGTCCCGCTCGGCAGAGCCGCCTTCGCCGCCGCGCTGCGCGATCCGGAACGGCGCGCCGGCGTGTTCGGCACCGTCTCCGTCAGCTCCCTCGGCCACCGCACCGTCGACGGCTTCCACTCGTCCGGCGGCACCGCCGTGACCCTCTGCGCGGGCCGCGTCGTGGACCGTCCGGTGGTCCGCGACGGTGCCGTGGTGCCCGCGCCCGTGATGCGACTGGGCCTCACCTTCGACCACCGGGTGATCGACGGCGCGACCGCGGCCGACGTGCTGTCCGACCTCCACCACACGATGGAGACCTTCGATGACGGCACCTGGGCGCCGGACCCCGGACCTCGCTGAGCCGATCACGGTCCCCGGCCCCACGGCGGACTGGCGCAGGGTCCGCGCCGACCTGGAGCGGCACGGGACCGCCGTGCTCTGCGCCCGCCAGGACGACTGGCGGCCGGAAGGGACGGGCACCCGGCTGCGGGCGCTCCTGGGCCACGACTGGCAGCGCTTCCAGGAACTGACACACCCACGGGTCCGTACCCGCTTCGCCGCCTCCCGCCTCCTGCTGAAGTCCGCCGCCGCGGCCGCGCTCGGCGTACCGCCCGAGTCCGTCGAACTCGGCTACGGACTCACCGGCCGCCCCTTCCTGCGCGGCTACGACGGGGTGCACATCAGCCTCAGCCACACCGACGACCTGCTGCTGGTCGGCCTGGCCACCGACGGCGCCATCGGCGTCGACGCCGAGCGCGCCGACCGTGTCCTGTACGGGTCCGGTCTCGTCCGGCAGATGTGCACCCCGTACGAGGCACGGCGGATCGAGGCCATGCCCCTCGCGGAACGCAACCCCGCCCTGCTCCGCCTCTGGACGCTGAAGGAGGCCTACACCAAGGCCGTCGGTCTCGGCCTGCTGCTCCGCTTCACCGACTTCGGCTTCAGCCCGGACCGGACCCCCACGGACGTCCTGCGCCCCGACGGCACCCCCGGCACGGTCGGCGCGTGGGCCTTCCACACCCTGTCGTACGCCGGGCGCTACACCCTCGGTGTCGCCGTCGGCGACGCCGGCTTCGGCCGCACGGCGGACCCGGCGGCGGCCACCGCACTGGACCCCGGCATCGTCGACGCCCTGCTGGCAGCCGTGGGCGAGGAGGAGCGGGGGGCCGCCCGCCCGGCGCCGGGGTAGCCGGATGGCCCCCACGGCACCGGGCGGGCGGACCTCACGCGGCCTGCCCGACCGGCCGTGACGGGTGGAAGAGCCAGACACCGGGGCGGACTTCGAGCGGGACCGAGGACTCCCCGGCCGGCCCGCCCGCCGCGAGAGCGATGCGCAGGGCGGACGCCGTACGCGACGCGTACGCGGTCCAGCGGTGGTCGTCGGCGGAGCGCGCGGCGCTCTCGCACTCCTCCATGCGGGCGAGGGCGTCCTCGTGGCGGCCCTCGCACTGCGCCACCAGGGCCAGTCCGCGCAGCGACTCCGCCGAGCCGCGCGCATCGTCGGCCGGCCCGCTCACCGACAGGGCGCGCGCATAGGCGGGTCCGGCCAGCGCGACCTGCCCCCCGGCGAGGAGCGCGTCCGCCTCGGCGGACAGACAGCGGCCCGCCGCCACCTCGTCACCGTGGCGGGTGAACAGCTGCCGGGCGAGACGGTACCGCTCGGTCGCCAGTGAGGCCTGGTGGCGCTGCCAGGCCAGGTCGCCGAGGGAGCGCAGGATCACGGCCTCCGCGTGGACGTCACCGGACCGGCGGGCCGCGTCCAGCGCCAGGTCGTGCGTCGACTCCCACGCGTCCCACAGGGCGCCCGCCTCGTAGTAGCCGGCCGCGGCCGAGGCCAAGGAGCAGCACAGCCGCCACAACCCGGCCGCATGCGCCTGCCGCACCGCCTCCGACAGGCCCGCGCACTCCTCCTGGAACCACCGCAGCGGCGCGTTGCCGACCACCTCCTCGGGGGAGATCCCGGGCGGCGGTCCGGCCTCGTACGCCAGCCGCTCCCTGCCGGGCGCCATGCGCGCGTCCGCGTGCCTGGCCAGCGCCAGGAAGGCACGGCACAGCCGTTCCACGGCCGCGGGACCCTCCTGCGGGGACTCCTGGGCGAGCACCTCCAGGGCCAGCGGCCGCAGCAGCGCGGGGAAGCTGTAGCGCACGGGGGCCAGCCGCCCCGGCCGCCGCCGCGCCTCCAGCAGATGGGCCCGCACCAGCTCTTCGGTGAGCCGCTCCGCCTCCGCCGGGTCCGTGGCGAGCAGCGCGGTCGCGGCCCAGGGGGCGAAGTCGGGCAGCGCGGCCGGCCCGAGGATCCGGAAGGCGCGCCTGGCCTCCTCGCCCATGTCGTGGTACGCGGTCAGCAGAGTGCCGCGTACGTCGAGATCGCCCAGCGCGAGCGCGGCCAGCCGGGTCCGCTCGTCCCGCAGCCGCTGGGCGAGTCCGGCAGCGGTCCAGTGCGGACGGGCCGCGAGTCCGGCGGCCGCCACCCGGAGGGCCAGCGGCAGCCGGCCGCAGAGCCGGGCGATCTCCCCCGCCGCCTCGGGGGCGTCCCGCATCCGCGGGCCGCCGCACGCCGCGAGCAGTGCCTCGGCCTCCCGTGCGGGCAGCACGTCGAGGGTCAGGTGCCGGGCGCTCTCCAGCGCGCCGAGCCTGTGACGGCTCGTCAGGAGCACCGCGCTGTCGGGCACGGCCGACAGCACCGGCCGGACCTGTGCCTCCGAGACGGCGTCGTCCAGGACGAGGAGCATCGCGCGGCCCTTGGTGCGTTCGTGCAGCAGCTCCGCGAGCTCCGTCTCGGACGGCGGCAGCGGTTCCGCACCCTGGTCCGTGCCAGGGTTTGTGCCACGGTCCGTGCCCGGGGCCGTTCCGGTGGCCCGTGGCCCGCCCAGCCGTCGCAGCAGGGTCGCCATGGCTTCCCTCGGTTCGAGGGCCCGCCCGTCGGCGTTCCGCAGCCTTACCAGCACCCGTCCGCCGGGGAACCGGTCGGCGGCGTGGTGAGCGAGGCGCACGGCCAGCGCCGTCTTTCCGGCGCCCGCCCGGCCCGACAGCACGAGCACCTGGTTCCCACCGGGCGGATCGCCCGCCAGCAGCCGCTCGCCGAAGGCCAGTTGGTCCTCGCGCCCGGTGAAGTCCGCCACGGCCGGCGGCAGCCACACCGTGGGCCTCGCGTCCCGGCCGTACCGGGTCGGCGCTCCGGCCTGCGGGTCCGCCGGACGGCCGTCGGATCCGCCGGCGGGGACGGGCCGGGGCTCGGGTTCACCGTGCCAGGCCAGCGACGGGTCGGAGGCGAGGACGCGCTCGTGCAGTCTGCTCAGCACCGGCCCGGGCTCCACCCCCAGTTCGTCGACGAGCGAGCGCCGCGCCCGGTGGTAGACCTGCAGGGCGTCGGACTGCCGGCCGGCCCGGTAGAGCGCCACCATCAGGTGGCAGCGCAGCGTCTCGCGCAGCGGATGTTCGTGTGCCAGTGCCATCAGCTCACCGACCAGTTCATGGTGGCGTCCGAGCCGCAGTTCGGCGGAGATCCGCTGTTCCAGCACCTCGGCGCGGAGTTCGTTCAGCCGGATCGCGGAGGTCTCCAGGGCGGGGCCGTGCGGTATGCCCGAGAGCGCGGGTCCCGTCCACAGCCCGAGCGCGCCGCTCAGCGCCCGCGAGGCGGCCTCGTATTCGCGTCGGCCGTACGCGGCCCGGCCCTCGGCCCGCAGCGACTCGAAGACGGCCAGGTCCAGTTCCTCCGGGGCGGTCCGCATCAGATAGCCGGGGGCCCGGGTCAGCAGCGGCTGCACCGGACCCGTCTCCGCCGCGGCCTCGCCGGTCTCCGCCAGCAGGGCCTTGCGGAGCTGGGACACGTACACCTGGAGGGTGGTGGTGGCCGTGCGCGGTGGTTCCGCACCCCACAGTTCGTCGATCAGCGTATGGGTCGACACCACTGTGTCGTGCCGCACCAACAGGGTGGCGAGGACCGAACGCGGCTTGGCCGCGGACGGCGTACGGGGCATCATCCGTACGGGACCGAGTACGCGGTATCTCATCGCGCGGCTCAGCAGTCCTGCAGCACGGACGCGGAGACCCGCGCCACGGCCCGGCTGCCCTGGTGGAACGACAGCCGCAGCTCCACCACCGGCCGGCCCGCCGCGTCCCGGCACACCCGCCCGTCCGCGCGGCGCAACCCCTCCCGCACCGTGCAGTACAACGGCAGCCCGGGCTCGGCGAAGCCACGGAAGGTGGCCTGCCAGCGGGACAGCACGGCGTGCGAGGGGACGAAGCCGCGCAGCTCCGCGGCGGCCAGCAGCCCCACCTGGCGGGACACCTCCAGGAACAGCGCCGGAGGGACGTCGTCCGGTGCGCCGGCCCCGAACCGCGGGCCGGCGGCCGCCCCGGCGTCGACGGTGAAGGTCAGTTCGTCATGGCCGTCCGCTCCGGTGTGCTCGGGCAGTCCGACCAGGACGTCACGGCTGTCCCGGTGACCCACCTGTTCGGGCAGCGGCCGGCCCGGGGAGGCCGGGGCGTCGTACCCGGCCGCCAGGGACTCCTCGCTCTGCCGCCGCCCGAGTCCGCGATGGCTGCGGTAGATGCCCTGGGCGAGGAAGGCCAGGCGGGCCGAGGCGGTGCCGCAGCGCTCGCCGTCGATGGAGACGGCGGCCTCGCACTCCAGCCCGTGCGGCACACCGCCCACGATGTCGAGGGGCGTCATCCCGAGTTCCAGGGCGATCCCGGCCCGCGTGCCGCCGCGGCGCCAGGCGTCCAGCCGCGTGATCTCGGCGCTGCCGGAGGTCACGACGGGGTGGCTGCTCGCCGGCACCCTGAAGTACCGGCGTGCCGCGAACAGCATGGTCTGGCGCAGTGACTCCACGGGGAAGAGCAGCTCGTGGTACGGCGATAGGGAGTTGCCGAACAGCCTCTGTTCTTCGGGCAGTTCTGCGGAGAAGGCGAAGTTCTGACGTATCGGTCCGGTCGCCTTCAGCAGAAAGGCCTCGGGGCTGGCCGGCCGGTGGACCAGATGGTGTGTGCCGAGGAAGGTGGGGGAGGGTGCGGTAAAGGTGTCCATGGGGTGGGGATTCCTTTGCTGCGGTCTCCGGCGGCTCTGCGGAAACGGTTGCGGGGACGTGTGCGTCTGACGGGGTGCACGTTGCCCGACTCCGCTGAAGGACCGGGGAAGCCACACTGAAGTGTGCGTGCCGGCGCCCCCCGCATACGGATGCGCGGCCGGGCGACGGCGTACGTCATGAGGCCTCCACGGTCCAGGTGTCGTTGCCGGTGAGCATGGTGGTGAGGTCGCCCTTGCCGTGTTGTTCGACGGCTGTGTCGAGTTGGTCGGTCATGAGGGTGTCGTA
>NZ_JBFBJB010000049.1:0-66830 GCF_040685895.1 Streptomyces sp. NPDC088124
CGTACCCGACGGCCTTGTGGGCCAGGGAGGGCGCGGCGGACTGCTTGGCGAGCGGTACGGAGATCGCGAAGCCGTTGTTCTGGACGAGGAAGACAGGCTCTGAGCTGCCGTCAGCCGTGCCAGGAGCGCCACAGCGCGGCGTACGCGCCGTTCGCCGCCACCAGCTCGTCATGGCTGCCCTGCTCGCTGATCCGGCCCTCCTCGACCACCACGATCACATCCGCGTCGTGCGCGGTGTGCAGCCGGTGGGCGATCGCGATGACCGTACGGCCGTCCAGCACCCGGGCCAGCGAGCGCTCCAGATGACGGGCCGCGCGCGGGTCGAGCAGCGAGGTCGCCTCGTCCAGCACCAGCGTGTGCGGGTCCGCCAGCACCAGCCTGGCCAGCGCGATCTGCTGCGCCTGGGCGGGTGTCAGCGGGACCCCGCCCGAACCGACCTCGGTGTCGAGACCGCCGTCCAGCGCCCGCGCCCAGCCGTCCGCGTCGACCGCCCCGAGCGCCTCCCACAGCTCCGCGTCCGTCGCGCCCGTGCGGGCCAGCAGCAGATTGTCACGCAGCGACCCCACGAAGACGTGGTGTTCCTGGTTGACCAGGGCCACCTGCTCACGCACCCGCTCCGCCGGCATCCGGGAGAGCTCCGCGCCGCCCAGTGCGATCCGCCCCTGGCGCGGCCCGTAGATGCCCGCGAGCAGCCGCCCCAGCGTCGACTTCCCGGCGCCCGACGGGCCGACCAGCGCCAGCCGGGTACCGGGGCTGATGTCCAGCGTCACCCGGTGCAGCACGTCGACGCCCTCGCGGTAGCCGAAGTGCACCCGGTCGGCGGCGACGTCGCGGCCCTCGGGCACGACCGACGCGTCTCCGGCGGCGGGCTCGATGTCCCGCACTCCGACCAGCCGCGCGATCGACACCTGGGCCACCTGGAGCTCGTCGTACCAGCGCAGGATCAGCCCGACCGGGTCCACCAGCATCTGGGCGAAGAGCGCGCCCGTCGTGAGCTGCCCGACGGTGAGCCAGCCCTGGAGGACGAAGACCCCGCCGAGCACCAGCGAGGCCAGGAAGATCGTCACATGCGTGAGGTTGATGACGGGGAACAGCACCGACCGCAGCGAGAGCGTGTACCTCTCCCACACCGTCCACTCCCGGATCCGCTGCTCCGAGAGCGCCACGCGGCGCCCGCCGAGGCGGTGCGCCTCCACGGTCCGCCCCGCGTCGACGGTCTCGGCGAGCATCGCCGCGACGGCCGCGTAGCCGGCGGCCTCCGAGCGGTACGCCGAGGGCGCCCGCCGGAAGTACCAGCGGCACCCGGCGACCAGCAGCGGCAGCGCCACCAGCACCGCGAGCGCCAGCGGCGGCGCGGTCACCGTCAGGGCGCCGAGCAGCAGGATCACCCAGACGACGCCGATCGCGAGCTGTGGCACCGCCTCGCGCATCGCGTTCGCCAGCCGGTCGATGTCCGTGGTGATCCGGGAGAGCAGATCGCCGGTCCCGGCCCGCTCCAGCACGCCGGGCGGCAGCCCGACGGACCGGACGAGGAAGTCCTCGCGCAGGTCGGCGAGCATCTCCTCGCCGAGCATCGCCCCGCGCAGCCGTACCAGCCGTACGAACACGGTCTGGATCACCAGCGCGACGACGAACACCGCGACGACCCACTCCAGTCGCAGTTCGCGCGCGCCGTTGGACAGGTCCTCGACGATGGTGCCGAGGAGGTACGGGCCGACCATCGAGGCGATCACCGAGACGGCGTTGACCGTGACGAGCACGACGAACGCCGTCCGGTGGCGCCGCAGCAGCTCGCTCACATAGGTCCGTACGGTCGCCGGTGTCCCGACGGGCAGGGTGGTCGCCGACTCCGGGGCCGCCGGGTCGTACGCCGGGGGCGCCAAGCCGATCACGCCGATTCCTCCATCTCGTTCGCTGCCCCTGCCGCCCCTGACGGGACGGGGGCCATGACATGTTCCGTTTCTTCGGCGCCTGCCGCCGGGCCGCCCGCCTCACCGGGGGCCGCCGCCGCGTCGTCCGTCCTGGCGTCGTCCGAGCCGGCGTTGTCCGCGCCGGCTCCGTCCGTGCCCGCGTCGTCCGTCTCGCGGGTCACGACCGCCCGGTAGCCGGTGGCGCCGGCCAGCAGCTCCCGGTGCGTACCCACCGCCACGGCCTCGCCCTCGTGGACGAAGACCACACGGTCCGCGTGGTCCAGCAGCAGCGGCGAGGTGGCGAACACCACCGTCGTGCGCCCGGCGCGCAGCTCCTTCACGCCGCCCGCGATCCGCGCCTCCGTGTGCGAGTCGACGGCGGAGGTCGGCTCGTCGAGCACCAGCACCTCCGGATCCGTGACCAGCGAACGCGCCAGCGCCAGCCGCTGCCGCTGCCCGCCGGAGAGCGAGCGCCCGCGCTCGGTGATCCGCGACCGCATCGGGTCCCCGCTGCCGTCCACCGACGCCTGGACGAGCGCGTCCAGGACATCGCCGCACTGCGCGGCTGTCAGCGCCGCCGACGGGGTGACCGCGCCGGAGGCCGGGATGTCCAGCAGCTCCGCCAGCGTCCCGGACAGCAGCACCGGATCCTTGTCCTGTACGAGCACACTGGCACGCGCCGAGTCCAGCGGGAGATCGTCCAGCGCCACCCCGCCGAGCAGCACGGACGGATTCTTCTCGGTCTGGGCCGCGTGGCCGCCGAGCCGCTCGGCCAGCCGCCCGGCCGCGTCCGGGTCCCCGCACACCACGGCCGTCAGCAGGCCGGACGGCGCGAGCAGGCCGGTGGCGGGGTCGTACAGATCGCCCGTCGGCCGGGCCTCGGCGAGCCCGCCGCGCTCGTCCTCGTACGCGGTACGTTCCAGCGACAGCACCCGGGCCGCGCGTTTCGCGGAGGGCCGGGAGAAGGAGTACGCCATCGCGATCTCCTCGAAGTGCCGCAGGGGGAAGAGCATGAGCGTCACCGCGCTGTAGACGGTCACCAGCGCTCCGACCTCGATCTGTCCGTCCAGGGCGAGCCGGGCCCCGTACCAGACGACCGTGACCAGCAGAATGCCCGGCAGCAGCACCTGGATCGCCGAGATCAGCGCCCACATACGGGCGCTGCGCACGGCCGCCTCGCGCACCTCCTGCGAGGCGGTGCGGTAGCGGCCGAGGAACAGCTCCTCGCCGCCGATGCCGCGCAGCACCCGCAGCCCGGCGACGGTGTCGGACGCCAGCTCGGTGGCCCGGCCGGCCTTCTCGCGCTGGATGTCGGCGCGCTGGGTGGCGCGGGGGAGGAGCGGCAGTACGGAGAGGGCGAGCACCGGGGCGCCGACGGCGACGAGCACGCCCAGCTCCGGCAGGTACAGGACCAGGCCGACGCAGATCAGGGCGATGGCGATGACGGCGGCCAGGAAGCGTGAGAGCGCCTCCACGAACCATCCGATCTTTTCGACGTCGCCGGTGGAGACCGCGACCACCTCACCGGCGGCGACCCGCCGGGTCAGCGCGGAGCCCAGCTCGGCGGTCTTGCGCGCCAGCAGTTGCTGGAGGCGCGCGGCGGCCGTGATCCAGTTGGTGATGGCGGTGCGGTGCAGCATCGTGTCGCCGACGGTGATGGCGAGGCCGAACAGGGCGATCAGACCGCCGGCGAGCGCGAGCCGGCTCCCCGAGCGGTCGATGACGGCCTGGACGGCGACCCCGGCGCCGATGGGCAGCCCGGCGATGCCCAATTGGTGCAGCAGGCCCCAGGAGAGGGATTTGAGCTGTCCGCCCAGCTGGTTGCGCCCGAGCCACAGCAGGAACCGAGGGCCTGACCGGACATCGGGAATCCCCGGATCGGGATACGGAAGGTCGCGAATCTGCATGATGTCCCATGACTCGTGGATGGCCCAAACCGTGCAAGGTTCTCTGTGTTCGAGGCCACGAGGCAAAGGGTTTTCCGCGGAGGAGGCCGGTTCGGGCCAGCCGTGCCACGCTCAGCAGGGACGTTCGGCGGCACCGTCGACCAGTGTCGACAGCAGCCCGCCGAGCACCTCGCGCTGCTCGGCCGTGAGCGGCGCCAGGATGTCCGCGGCGGCGGACCGGCGCGCGCCGCGCAGGGCGCGCAGCGTCGCCCGGCCGGTGTCGGTCAGCTCGATACGGATCACCCGGCGGTTGGTCCGGTCGGGAGCGCGGCGCACCCAGCCGCTCGCCTCCAGGCTGTCGACCAGGGTGGTCACGGCACGGGGCACCACTTCGAGCCGCGTGGCCAGATCGGTCATCCGGGGCGGTGCGTCGTACAGCGTGAGCATGCGCAGCAGCCGTGCCTGGGCCGGGGTGATGCCGATCGGTTCGAGCTGCTGCTTCTGGACGCGGTGGAGCCGGCGGGTCAGCCGCCGTTTGCGGAGCCGCGAAACAGGGGAGTACGTTTGCCCCTGCCAACGGGCAGCGGTCAGGGCTTGGCCGTCATGAGGCTCCTACAGAGCCGAGTGAGAAGCCGCCCCGCGTTCACTCACGGGGTGGAGGAGTCACGAAACCCGAACCATCCAGAGGTTCCACAGGGACGCCCCGGCTTTCCCCGGACGTTCTGGGGGAGCCGGAGCAGCCCGCCCAACTGCGGCGGATCTTCGGCCTCTTCCGGCCCTATCGCGGCCGACTCGCGCTCGTCGGCCTTCTCGTGGCCGCGTCGTCACTGGTCACGGTCGCCTCGCCGTTCATGCTGCGCGAGATCCTCGACACGGCGATCCCCCAGGGCCGTACCGGCCTGCTGAGCCTGCTGGCCCTCGGCATGATCCTGACGGCGGTCGTCAACAGCATCTTCGGCGTACTCCAGACGCTGATCTCCACGACCGTGGGCCAGCGGGTCATGCACGACCTGCGCACCGGCGTCTACAGCCGGCTGCAGAGCATGCCGCTCGCCTTCTTCACCAGGACCAGGACCGGAGAGGTCCAGTCGCGCATCGCCAACGACATCGGCGGCATGCAGGCGACGGTGACCTCCACCGCGACCTCCCTGGTCTCCAACCTCACCGCCGTGATCGCCTCGGTCGTCGCGATGCTCGCCCTGGACTGGCGGCTCACCGCCGTCTCGATGGTGCTGCTCCCCGTCTTCGTCTGGATCAGCCGCAAGGTGGGCCGCGAGCGCAAGAAGATCACCACGGAGCGCCAGCGGCAGATGGCCACCATGGCCGCGACGGTCACCGAATCGCTCTCCGTGAGCGGCATACTCCTCGGCCGTACGATGGGCCGGGCCGACTCGCTCACCCGCTCCTTCGCCGACGAGTCCGAGCGTCTGGTCGACCTGGAGGTCCGCTCCAACATGGCGGGCCGCTGGCGGATGTCGACCATCGGCATCGTCATGGCGGCCATGCCCGCCGTCATCTACTGGGCCGCCGGCATCGCGCTCGGCGCGGGCGGCACGCCCGTCTCCATCGGGACGCTCGTCGCGTTCGTCTCGCTGCAGCAGGGGCTCTTCCGGCCCGCGGTGAGCCTGCTGTCCACCGGGGTCGACATGCAGACCTCCCTCGCCCTCTTCCAGCGCATCTTCGAGTACCTGGATCTCCCCGTCGACATCACCGAGCCCGAGCGGCCGGTCAGGCTGGAGCGGATCCGCGGCGAAGTCCGCTTCGACGGCGTCGACTTCAGCTACGACGACAAGGACCGGCGTACCCTCAGCGGCATCGACCTCACGGTTCCGCCCGGCGGCAGCCTCGCCGTCGTCGGCCCCACGGGCTCCGGCAAGTCGACCCTCAGCTATCTCGTGCCCCGGCTGTACGACGTGACGGGCGGCCGGGTCCTCCTCGACGGCGTCGACGTACGCGACCTGGACTTCGACACCCTCGCCCGGGCCGTCGGCGTCGTCTCCCAGGAGACCTACCTCTTCCACGCCTCGGTCGCCGACAACCTGCGCTTCGCCAAGCCGGACGCCACGGACGAGGAGATGGTGACGGCCGCGAAGGCCGCCCAGATCCACGACCACATCGCCTCGCTGCCCGACGGCTACGACACCCTGGTCGGTGAGCGCGGATACCGCTTCTCCGGTGGCGAGAAGCAGCGCCTCGCCATCGCCCGCACCATCCTGCGCGACCCGCCCGTACTGATCCTGGACGAGGCGACGAGCGCGCTGGACACCCGTACGGAACACGCCGTGCAACAGGCCATCGACGCCCTCTCCGAAGGACGTACGACCATCACCATCGCGCACCGGCTCTCCACGGTCAGGGACGCGGACCAGATCGTCGTCCTCCACGCGGGCGCCATCGCCGAGCGCGGCACGCACGAGGAACTGCTCCGCCAGGACGGCCGCTACGCCGCCCTCGTCCGCAGGGACGAGCGCCCGGCGCACACGAACACCGATGCGAAGGCGGCGGGCGCCGACCCGGCCGACCCCGATCCGGTCGACGGCCTGGCACCCGTCGCTCGGTGACCGCGGCGGCGCCGCCGTTCCCCGGGACGGGAACGGCCGAACGCGTACCATCCGTGTCGCCGCGCCCGAGGTGCCGGGATCGGTGATCACTCCGGGTTAGCGTGCCCGCATGACGAACGAGCCTCCGGTGGCACGACCCGGGCGTCGCACCCGGCTGACCCGCCGCGGCCGGCTGGTGCTGATCACCGGCGCCGCCCTCGCGGTCACCGCCGCGGTGCTGGTGCCTCTGACCCTGCTGTCCGGCGGGGACGACAGCGCCCGGCGGGCGACGACCCTGGCCGTTCCCGAGGGGCGGCGCGCGACCCAGGTGTACGCGTCGGTCGACCGGGCGCTGGACGTACCCGCGGGCACCACCCGGAAGGCCGCGGTGGACGCCCGGCTCGAACTGCCCGAGGCGGCCCGGTCCAACCCGGAGGGCTACCTCTTCCCGGCCACGTACCCCATCGACTCCACGACCTCACCGGCCGGACTGCTCGGCTACATGGTCAGGACCGCCAACCAGCGGTTCGGGGGCGACCGGATCACCGCCGGCGCGCGCGCCCACGGGGTGTCGGCCTACCAGACGGTCACCATCGCCAGCATCGTGCAGGCGGAGGCCGACACGACGGAGGACATGGCCCGCGTCGCCCGGGTCGTGCACAACCGGCTCGCCCTGGGCATGCCGCTCCAGATGGACTCGACGCTCAACTACGCGCTGAACCGCGCCACGCTGGACACCAGCCACGCGGACACCAGGACGGACAGCCCCTACAACACCTACGAGCACAAGGGACTGCCGCCCACACCGATCGGGAACCCGGGGGAGGAGGCGATGCGCGCGGCGGTCGCCCCCGCGAGCGGCGACTGGCTGTACTTCGTCACCGTGCGGCCCGGGGACACCCGCTTCACCAACCGGTACGCCGAACACCGCAAGAACGTCGAGGAGTTCAACAAGCACCGCAGGGACGCCTAGGCCCTGGCCTTCTCAGGCGGTCAGCGCCGCCGCCTTCTCCTCCCCGGCCGTCGTGCCCCCGCCCGTGTCACCGCCGTTGCGGTCGCCGGAGCCGCGTGCCAGCAGCCGCCGGATCTCCCGGACGGCCGCCCGGCCGGCCCGGTTGGCGCCGATCGTGGAGGCCGACGGCCCGTACCCGACCAGATGGACCCGTTCGTCCCGTACGGCGCGCGTCCCCTCGATCCGGATCCCGCCGCCCGGCTCCCGCAGCCCGAGCGGGGCGAGCTGGTCGATGGCGGGCCGGAACCCCGTCGCCCAGAGGATGACATCGGCCTCCACCGTCCGGCCGTCGTCCCAGACCGCACCCTCCGGCGTGATCCGGTCGAACATCGGCAGCCGGTCGAGCACCCCCTCCGCGCGCGCCCGCGCGACGGCCTCGGTCACCGCGAGCCCGGTGACCGACACCACGCTCCGCGGCGGCAGCCCCTGGCGCACCCGCTCCTCGACGAGCGCCACGGCCGCCCGGCCCCACTCCTCGGTGAACGGGCCCTCACGGAAGACCGGCGGACGGCGGGTCACCCAGGTCGTGTCCGCCGCCACCCGCGCGATCTCCATGAGGTGCTGGATGCCGGAGGCCCCGCCGCCGACCACGATCACCCGCAGCCCCGCGAACTCCTCGGGCCCCGGATAGTTCGCGGTGTGCAACTGACGCCCCCGGAAGCTCTCCTGGCCCCGGTAGCGCGGCCAGAACGGGCGGTCCCAGGTCCCGGTGGCGTTGATCAGCGCCCGGGCCGACCAGTTCCCCGCCGAGGACTCCACCAGCAGCCGCCCGCCGGTGCCCTCCCGGGCGCCACGGACATCGACGGGCCGGTGGACCCGCAGGCCGAAGCGCCGCTCGTACGCTGTGAAGTAGGCGCCGATCACCTCGGACGACGGCCGGGCGTCGTCGTCCGGGCCGGTGACCAGCTCCATGCCGGGCAGCGCGTGCATGCCGTGGACCTTGCCGTACGTCAGCGAGGGCCAGCGGAACTGCCAGGCGCCGCCCGGTCGCGGGGCATGGTCCAGGACGACGAAGTCGCGGTCCGGCTCCAGCCCCGAGCGGCGCAGATGATAGGCGCCGGACAGACCCGCCTGCCCGGCGCCGATGACCACCACATCGATGTCGCGTACCCCGAAGTCGTTCACGTTTCTACCAACAGTCGGGACTCCGGCAATCTTCCCGGCCCGGACCGTACGGGAACCTCCCCGGGGCAGCAGGGACGCAGGGACCCGCGCGAGCAGCCCGCGCTCCTTACCGGACCGCCTGACGGTTGGCACGATGGACGCATGTCTCACGCGTTCATGACCAGAGTCCTGAGTGTCACCACCGGCGCCGAGGAGAGGGTGGCCGATCTGACCCACGACTGCGCCGCGTTCCTCCGGGAGACCGCGCAGGGCCGGGACGGCCTCCTGAACATCTTCGTGCCGCACGCCACCGCCGGGGTGGCGGTCATCGAAACGGGCGCGGGCAGCGACGACGACCTCCTTGCCGCCCTGCGCACCCTGCTCCCCGCCGACGACCGCTGGCACCACCGCCACGGCACCCCGGGCCACGGCAGGGACCACGTCCTCCCGGCCCTGGTACCGCCCCACGCCACCTTGCCGGTGATCAAAGGGCGACTGGAGCTGGGCACCTGGCAGTCGGTCTGCCTGGTCGACACGAATGTGGACAACGCCGACCGTCAGGTCCGGCTGAGTTTCCTCGGTTAGCCGGTCGCCGGAACGGCGGCTTCCGAGCTGTGCGGCACGGGAGCCGCCCTGGGCTCCCCGCGGCACCCTCTTTGCGCTGCCGTACCGGCCTGCGACTAGTTTGTAGGCAGGACAGGTACGCAAACCCGTGGTGACAGAGGTGCACGGGGGACGAGAGGTCGGGAAGAGTGTCGCTGCGGGGAGGTGATCCGGTCGAGATCGGCGGTTATCCGCTTGAGGGGCGGCTCGGCTCGGGGGGCATGGGCACGGTCTTTCTGGCCCGTACGAACTCGGGGCGGGCTGTCGCGATCAAGCTGATCCACCAGCAGTTCGCGGGGGACGACGAGTTCCGTATCCGCTTCCGGCAGGAGGTGGCGGCGGCGCGGCGGGTGAGCGGAGCGTTCACCGCCGCCGTGGTCGACGCCGCGCCCGAGGCCGAGCAGCCGTGGATGGCGACCACCTATATCGAGGGGCCGACCCTCGCCCAGCACATCGCGGCCGACGGCCCGCTGAACGGGGCGGAGCTGAGGAGGCTGGCCATCGGGCTGGCGGAGGCGCTGCGCGACATCCACCGGGTGGGGGTCGTCCACCGTGACCTGAAACCCTCGAACGTCGTGCTCTCGCCCGAAGGGCCACGCGTCATCGACTTCGGCATTTCGCGCGCCGTGGACCAGCAGACGCTGACGATGACGGGGCGGGTCATCGGTACGCCGCCCTTCATGTCGCCGGAGCAGTTGCAGGCGCCGCGTGGTGTGGGGCCGCGCTCCGATGTCTTCTCGCTGGGGACGCTGCTGGTGTACGCGGCGACGGGCCGCGGGCCCTTCGACGCGGACAGCCCCTATCTGACGGCGTACCAGGTGGTGCACGAGGAGCCTTCGCTGGGTGCCGTGCCGGTGGCGTTGCGCGCGGTCGTCGAGCCGTGCCTGGACAAGGAGGTCGAGCGGCGCCCCTCGGCGGACGAACTCCTCGTGCTGCTGCGGGATCTGCCGTCCGACCTCGGCGGGGCCGACACGAACGGGGCCGGCGCGGGCTGCACCCGCGACATGGACACCCAGCATCACCTCGCGGCGTCGGCCACGCCGGCGCCGACTGCCACGGGCACCGCCCCGACTGCCGCGAGCACCGCCCCGGCCGTTCCCGATACGCGGAGTACGGGTGCTCCCCTCGGGCGCCGTCTGCGTCGTCGGTGGCGGCCCGTGCTCGCGACCTCGGTCGCGGTGGCCGCGATCGGCGGGGGCCTCGCGGTGCTGACGTCGGGCGGCCTCGGGCCGGACAGCGCCGGCCCCAAGGGCACCAGCGCCGCGGCGCCGAGTGCCCCCATCCTGGACGGCTTCGAGCCGTGGCACGAGACGGTGCCGGGCGGTCGTGCGGACATTCCCGACGAACTGCGCTGCGTCGCGCGCGGCGACGCCCTGTTCTGCGGGGGCGGCGGTGTGATCGCGACCCGTGTCAGGGCCTCGGACGGCTCGCGGGTGTGGACGGCGAAGAGTCCGGGCGTCCCCGTCCAGGGCATGCACCTGGTGGGCGCCACCGACGACACCGTGCTCGGTTACCGCTTCGCCGCCGAGGACGCCCCGCAGGACCCTCCCAACGAGGTGGTGGCCATCGACGCGAACAGTGGCCGGGAGCTGTGGTCCGTCCCGTCCGGCGTCCCGTCGGCGGCCGTCACGGGCCGGACGCAGGACGCCGTGGTGGCCGGCTCCACCGTGGTGACGGTCGACCCCTCCAACTCCCGCTTCGAGGCCCGGGGCGCCCACAGCGGCAGGGTCGCCTGGAAGACGCCGTTCCCCGCGGGCGCACAGTGCGCTCCCGTCCTGGCGGGTCCGCGGCTCTTCGCGATGTGCGCGACGGACGCGGAGGTGGCTGCCTCGGAGGTGCGCCGACCCACTCTGTACACCGTCGACCGCGCCTCGGGGACCCTGGGCAGGCCGATCGCGGTCGACGGCCCCGCCGTGCCGATGGGCGTCGCCGATGGCAGGCTCGTGCTCTTCCAGGTGCGCATGGAGGGAACGGCGCCGGCCGGTTACGACGGGGTGGCGCGGGTCGACCCGGCCTCGCGGAAGGTCACGTACTCCCGGCTGGCCAGGACATACCCGGGGACACCCGGCATGGCGGACGGCACCCTCTACGTGAGCAGGCGGATCGGTCTCGTCACGGCGCTCGACCCCGCGACGGGGCGGGAGAAGTGGTCCCGGCAGACGGGCGTGGAGGGCGCGTCGGGTCCCGCGGCGGGAGCCGGCGCACTGTATTTCAGCTCGGCCACCGGCCGGGTGGTCGCGCTGTCGCCGCGCGACGGCAAACCCCTGTGGACCACAGATCCGCAGGCCGACGGTCTGACGGGCGAGGAGGGCGCGAGCCCGCGCGTGGCCGTCGCGGGGCGTGCGGTGGTCGTGGCCGCGGCCGAGAACACCCTCTTCGCCTTCGACGCGCGGAATCCGCCGACGTCGGGCTGACGGCGCGACGCCGTCCCGGTGCTCCGCGGCCCGGTCGCCACACCGCTCGGCACCCTCCCTCCGCTGGCTCAGGTGAGCAGGGGGAGCGAGACCAGCCCGCGCATCAGGCGGGTGTGCCGCCACCGCAGTCGGTCCGGCGGGACGGCGAGCCGGAGCCGGGGGAAGCGGGTCAGGACCGCCCGTAGCGCGATCTCGGCCTCGGCCCTGGCCAGGGGTGCGCCGAGGCAGCGGTGGATGCCGTGGCCGAAGGCGACGTGGCCGCTCGCGTCCCGGTCCAGGTCGAGTCGGTCCGGTGCGGGGAAGCGCTCCGGGTCGCGGTTGGCGGCGCCGGGCGAGACCTGCACGGGTGTGCCGGCCGGGACCGGAGTGTCGCCGAGGAGCAGGTCCTCGGTGGCGTAGCGGAAGGTGGCGGTGCCGACGGGGGAGTCGAAGCGGAGCAGCTCGTCCAGGGCCGCCGGGACGGAGTCGGGGTTCGCGCGCAGGCGTGCCAGCTCGGCGGGGTGCCGGAGCAGGGCCAGGACCGCGTTGCCGAGGAAGTGGGTGGTGGTCTCGTGTCCCGCGACGAGGAGCAGCACCGCGAGGGAGACGAGTTCGTCCTCGCTCAGTCCTTCCCCGCCGTCGCGGGCCGAGATCAGGCGGTCGAGGAGCGCCTCGCCGGGCTGCCGCCGCCTGGCGGCGATCAGCTCCGTCAGGTAGTTCGCCAGGGCGTGCGAGGCGGCGTCGATCAGGTCGGGTTCTCCGGCCGCGAACAACTCGGCGGACCAGCGCCGGACGTCCGGCCGGCCGGTCTCCGGTACTCCGAGCAGCTCGCAGATCACGGTGACGGGCAGCGGTTCGGCGAGGCCGGCGACGAGGTCGACCTCACCGCCGGCCGGCCAGCGGTCCAGCAGCGCGTCGGTCACCTGGGCGATGTACGGGCGCAGCCCGGCCACCGCGCCGCTGGTGAAGGCCTTGGTCACCAGTCGGCGCAGGCGCGTGTGCCGGGGCGGATCGACGGCGAGCATGGTCTGCGCCACCGCGGGATGCAGACGGCGTGGTGACGGCTTGTCGGCGAAGAACGCGGCGGTGTCCTTCGAGAGCCGCGGGTCACCGAGAGCCTGCCGGGCTTCGGCGTATCCGGTGACGAGGTAACTGCCGTATCCGTCGAAGCCGGTGGGGACGTGCTGCACCGGACACGTGGACCGCAGTTCCGCGTAGGCGGGGTAGGGGTCGCGCAGGAAACGGGGGTCCTGAAGTGGGCTGTTCATGGTGTCAGGCTCCAACGGGTTCCGGCGGGGGAGTGGTCGCGACACGCGCGCTCCCGCCGCGCGCGTGACAGCGGGCGAGCGGGAGAAAGCGCGGATTTTTCTGCGCGGAGCCTTTCTCCGGCGCGTGCTCGGAGAGCGAAGAACGACGGGATTTCCGCGACGCGCCGTTGCCCTGTCGCGCGACCGCCGGTACTGAAGGAATACGGGAGATGCCGACCGTCCCTCTGCGGCGCGCGCCCTGTGCGCAGCTCTTTTCGATCGAGCGCCTGTGGGGGAATGAGAAGTGCCTCCTCGATCTGGGCCGTGCCGGTGGGTGAGCCCGTCGTCCTCCGTCTTCCCACTGCCGAATCGGCCTTTGCCGGGACGGCCATGGCCACGGTCGACGCATCATCGGAACGCGGCCCATCGGGCAACCCAAATCGCCGTTCCGCGGCCCGGACGCGGAACGCCCCCATTCCGCCTGCTCTCCGACCGGCGCCGTACGCCAACCGGGAGCGGCGCGGGCGGATTCCCGGAAGGTCCGTCACATCGCGTGGGGAATTCGGCGGAGCGCGAGGCGATATGCGACAGGCGAAATCCGCGGGGGGTGAAAGCGGGGAGCGGCCTCGGCCTTTCCCGTGCGACCGTGATGCCGCCGGCCGGGCGGGACGAGCGCCTTTCCCTTCCCGGGATCCCACCGCCTTTCGGCGGACTTCCGCCCACCGGCCACCCGGAGGAGCCCTCGTCGTTCCACCGCTCCCGCTGCCTTCGGGCGCGGGCCGGACCGGCCCGCGGGAGGGGCGGGGTCCGGCCATCTGCTCCGCTGCTACGCAGGCTCCCGTGAGGCCTCCTTCCTGTCGGTCTCCGGCCGTGCGGCGTTGTCCCCGGCGAGCAGTACGGCGATGAGGACCGCGCCGAGGGCGAGCAGCCCGGCGGCGATGGTGAGCGTGTGCGAGAACCCTTCCGTCGCCGCGCGCAGCGGGCCGACCGACCCGGTCAGCTCCTCGCTGCGCCGCGTGGCGACGGTGACCAGGACGGCCAGTCCCACGGCGCCACCGATCTGCTGGACCGAGTTGAGGACCGCCGAGCCGAGGCCGGCGTTCTCCTCGTCGGTGCCGTGGACCCCGGCGATCGCCAGGGCGGGGAAACCGAGACCGGAACCGAAGCTCACCACGAGCATGCCGGGCAGCACGCCGGTCACGTAACCGTCGTTCGCCGACACCCCGGACAGGAGCAGGAGTCCGCCCGCGCCGATCAGGAACGCGAGCACGAGGGTCCACCGCAGTCCGAACCTGACCACGACCCGGGAAGAGCACCAGACACCGGTGAGGATGCCCGCGCCGTAGGGCAGATAGCCGACCCCGGCCTCCAGGGGGCCGTACCCCAGCACGGTCTGCAGATGCAGCATCAGCAGGAAGGAGAGGGAGAAGAAAGCCGCGGTGAAGAGCAGGCCGGCGCCGTTGGAGACGGCACGTATTCTGACGGAGAGGAAGGACAGCGGAATGAGCGGCTCCGCCGTGCGCGCCTCGACGGCGACGAAGACGATGCCCAGGGCCACCGCGAGCAGCACCGGCCCCAGTACCGTGAGTTCGGTCCAGCCCGACCTGTCGGTCTGCAGCAGGCCGTAGACCAGGGAGACGATGGCGCCGGTGCCCAGGACCGCGCCGGGGATGTCCAGCCGGGCGGGGCGGTCGGTACGGCTCTCCCCGACCAGGCGCGGCAGCAGGACCAGGGTCACGGCGACCACCGGCAGGTTGATCAGGAAGATCCAGCGCCAGGACGCCAGCCCGGTCAGCGCTCCGGAGATCACCACCCCCGTCGTTCCGCCCAGCCCGGCGATGGCACCCCAGATGCTGAGCGCCTTGGCGCGTTCCTCCCGGCCGGGGAAGAGGAGAGTGATCAGTGCCAGGGCCGCCGGACTGGCCATGGCCGCCCCCGCGCCCTGGGCGAACCGGCCGGTCACGAGGAGCCAGGGTTCCTGGGCGATTCCGCAGAGGAGGCTCGCCACGCCGAACAGCGTCACGCCCCAGAGGAAGATCCGGCGGCGCCCGACCAGATCGGCGAGGCGGCCGCACAGCAGCAGCAGCCCGCCGAAGGCGAGGAAGTACGCGTTGGCGACCCAGGTCAGGTTGCCGGTGCTGAAGCCGAGGTCGCTCTGGATGCTGTGGAGCGCCACGTTGACGACCGTGTCGTCCAGCACCAGCATGAATTGCACGAAACACAGGACGACGAGGGCGGCCCGCCGGCGGTCGGGGGCCCCGCGGCCCGAGGGCGCTGTCATCACGAGCGGTCCGCGCAACACCGCGTTGCGGCAGGCGATTTGGGGCGGTAGGGGCGGCAGCGGCGCCGGTGGCGTGGGTGAATGATCAGCACCCTACGACGCTATGCAGGGCCGTCATCGACCGCAATACGTTACCCGGCCAAATACGGGGGGTGGGTATTGCCCGCGGTGTGGGCGGCGGCCGCGGCGCCGGGTGCTCGGGGCGCCCGCTGCCGGAGGAGCGGCGGGCCGGGTCCTCCGGTGGTCGTACGTCCGGGGGCGGGGGCAGGGGCGGAGGGATGCCGACGGCGGGGGATCCGCTCGCGGCGGCATCGGTTTTCGGCCACGGTGCCGCCCTCGGAGCCTCGGGTCCGGCGCGCGGTCACCCCGGCCGCGAGGAGCCCGGGCTCTCCTCGCCGCGGAGCCGGGGCGACGCCCGGGGCGGGTGATCAACGAATATCCGGAGGTGCCGCGGGAGAATGTTCATTACCCAGTTCCGGGGTGTTCGAAGCGGCGATCCGAACATTAGTGGATGTTCTTCGCGGTGAACGGATCTGATCCGCACGCGACTTCGCGCAGCCGGCGACCGTCCGGTGGCAGCGAGATCTTGACCTCGAAGGTAGGGCAGCCTAACGTTCCTACACATGCCCGAAAACGTCGCACGCATTGGATTCTGGTTGGCCGGACATCGCGCAGCGTGGAACTCTATTCCGATGACGGTCATCCGCCGTACGCCAACGACGTCAACGACGCCAATGATTCGGACCGCTGTACGGGGCATCCCGTCCAGGAAGGGGTCAACTGCGTAGAGAAATCATGACGGTTCCTCTCCGGCCCGGACAAGTCATTTTTCCGCCACGCAGGCGGTCGCGCGTCAGCCGCTCCGAGACCTGGGCGACAAGAAACGGATCAGCGCCATTCACTGATCAATCCCTGCGGTGTTTCTAGCTAAGGATCACGATGACGATGATGCAGCTCAGTACACGGCAAATGGAGATACTGTTACTCATCGCGGAGGGTTACCGCGACAAACAGATAGCCGAGCGCCTGGGCATGTCGGTCCGGACCGTCGACTCGCACCTGCAGCGCCTCTACGACCGGTACGGGGTCCGGAGCCGGGCCGCGATCGTGGCGAAATGGCTTCTGGAGGGCGGTACTCGGGGCTCCAACGAGCTGGGGGCATCGCTCCTCCTGGAGGCCTGCGCGTGCGACCAGCGCAGGCGTCGCCAGTGCGGAGAGCGGGGTCGGGAGCGCGAGGGCGAATCGGTCACCGGCGGCGGACTGGCCGAGGGGCAGCGGCCCCTGCGGTGAGCGGACGGCCCGATGGGGCGGGAGCGGGGGGGATGCGCGCCGCTGACGGATCGGCGAGCGGGGCACCGGCGTCGACGGCCCGGCTGACGAGCGGGGCGCCGGTATCGCCGGCCCGGCCCGCTGTCCCGGCGGTGCGAGGATCGCGCGGCCGTTTCCTACCATGGGTGGAATCGACGGAAGGGACTTCCCCCTCATGAGTACGCGGGACACCGGGGCAACCACCAGGGACTCACGTCCGCGACGCATGGGACGCCCGCCCATGGCCGACCGGGAGGCCATCATCGGCGCCGCGCTGTCCCTCGGGTTCGCGCGTCTGACGATGCCGGCCGTCGCCGAGCGCCTCGGTATCTCGCACTCGACGCTCTACCGCTACTTCGCCAGCCGCGACGCGCTCGCCGCGGCAGCCGCCGACCACGCCGTCCACGCGATCGAATGGCCCGAACCCGAAGAGAATTGGCGCGACTTCCTCACGGCGACCGCGTGGGCGCACTGGCGGCTGTACGCCGCGCGGCCCGGACTGGCACAGGAGATCACGGCGCTCCGGCTCACCGGCCCCGCGCTGGTGGGGCGTGACAACCGGACCGGGGTCGCGCTGCTCGACTACGGCTTCTCGCCCGAGGATTCCGTCCTCGTCATGGACATGCTTGCGGAGCTGGTCACCCAGGCGTTCCTCGCCGTACTGCCGCAGGGCAGCGACGGGTCGGAGTCCGACGACGGTGCCGCGGCGGCCATCGAAGCCGTGCGCCGACGCCGCCGCGAGCTGATCGGCCCGTGGATGCACACCTTCGACTCACGCCTGCGCGGCGTGCTGGGCGAGGCCGTCGCGGGGTCGCCCGCCGCCTGGTTCGAGCACAAGCTCGATCTCTTCCTCGACGGGGTGGCCGCCCGCCGCGGCTGAGCCTCTTCCGCGTCTCTTCCGCAGGGCCGTCGGACGCCCTGCGGGCAGGGCTCGGCAACTTTCCGACACCGTGTTATAAAGTAAGTGTCACACGGTGGTTGACCCGTCTCCGCAGGGGCGGCGCCATCACCGACCACTTGCCTGCACTGGGCCCGGCTGGGCCGCTGACGACCTCGTTCGTCCCAGCGGCCGGAGGGGATCGACACCGTGAGCGCACACTGCCCCGCTTCCCGCGACATACCGAGGCGGACCGTGGAGTCCTTCCGGGAGAACGGGTTCGCCCACGTCCCCCGGATGCTCTCCGCGGACGAGGTGGACAGCTTCCGTACGGCCTCGCTCGCCGCCCTGTCCGCGCACAGCAAGTCCGACGACGCGGGCGCCACCCGGATCATCTCCACGGAGCATGTCTGGCGCGCCGACGGGCCGCTGCGGGAGCTGGCCCTGCACCCGCGCATCGGCGCCTTCGCCGAACGGCTGGCGGGCATGCCGCTGCGGGTGTGGCGTGGCGACGTACTCCTCAAGGAGCCGCGTCGCAGCGCCCGCACCAACCTCCACGACGACGAGACCTTCCTGCCCTTCGAGGGCCGGGCCAGTCTGACGGCCTGGGTGGCGCTGGTCGACGTCACCGTCGAGCGGGGCTGTATGACCTTCCTGGCCGGCTCCCACGAACGACCGGGTCCGGACCGGGTGGGACTGCCGGCACTGAGCGCCGACCCCGACGGTTACATGCTCAAATACTGGCCGGGGCTGAACTGGAACACCCGGGTCACCGTCCCGCTGCGGGCCGGTGACTGCACGTTCCACCACGGCCGTACGGGCCATATGGCCGCGGCCAACTCCACCGACGAACAACGTGTTTCCTACGTCGTGGCTCTCATCGACGCCGAGGCGACCTACCGTCCCGTGTCCGGAGTCGACGTCCCGGGAGAACTGACACCGGGTCAGAAACTCCCGGACGACCTGTACCCCCGGGTCGGGGCTTAGGCCCCGACCCTCGCGCCCCCCCGCACACACGCTCGCGGCGTCGGCCGGAAGCCCTCGTGGCGGAACTGCCAGGGCCTCCGGCCGCCTTGCGGTCACACGCGCCGCCCGCCAACTCAAGTGAGGTCCGATGTCACACTCCGATGTCCGCGCGTCCGGCGCCGGCAGCCCGACGTCCGACGGAGGTGATCCCCGGCGCTGGAGGGCACTGTGGATCATCGTCGCCGCCCAGTTACTGGTCGTACTCGACGCCTCGGTGGTGAACATCGCCCTGCCGTCCGCGCAGTCGGCGTTGGAGATGTCGGACTCGAGCCGCCAGTGGGTGGTCACCGCCTACTCCCTGACCTTCGGCGGGTTCCTTCTGCTCGGCGGACGGGTGGGCGATCTCCAGGGACGGAAGAAACTCTTCATAGCCGGACTGATCGGTTTCGCGGTGTCCTCCGCGGTCGGCGGTTTCGCGGTGAACGAGATCATGCTGCTCCTGGCCCGTGCCGCGCAGGGCGTGTCCGCCGCCTTCCTGGCGCCGGCCGCGCTGGCCCTGCTGACCACGATGTTCACCACGGACGCGGAACGCGCCAAGGCATTCGGCGTCTTCGGGGCCGCGGTCGGCACGGGCGGAGTCGTGGGCATGATCCTCGGCGGCGTGCTCACCGAATACCTGTCCTGGCGCTGGTGCCTCTGGTTCAACGTTCCGGTGGTGCTGCTCATCCTCGGACCCGCGATGCGCGGACTCACCGAGAGCAAGGCGGCCCGGTCCGCCCGGTACGACCTGCCCGGCACCCTGACGGCGACGATCGGCGTCGGGTCGCTGATCTACGGCATCTCCGAGGCCATCGAGGTCGGCTGGCTCGGTACCACCACCTTGGTGTTCTGCGGCGCCGGCCTGCTCCTGCTCGCCCTCTTCGTCTGGATCGAGCACCGGTCGGCGGAACCGATGATGCCCCTGCGCATCGTCCTGAACCGGGTGCGCGGCAGCGGCTACGTCGTGGTGGTTCTCATCGCCAGCGGGCTCTACGCGTACTACCTGTTCCTCACGTA
Organism: Streptomyces sp. NPDC088124; assembly: GCF_040685895.1. Classification (NCBI taxonomy): domain Bacteria; kingdom Bacillati; phylum Actinomycetota; class Actinomycetes; order Kitasatosporales; family Streptomycetaceae; genus Streptomyces; species Streptomyces sp. NPDC088124. Next base: position 19,184 of record NZ_JBFBJB010000049.1, read on the forward strand.
CTTCCTCCAACTGGTGCGGGAATACTCGGCGCTGATGACCGGACTGGCCTTCGTGCCGATCGGCGCCGGAATCCTCTTCGGCTCGCTGGGAACCGGGCGGCTGCTCGCCAGGATGAGCGCGCGCTCCGTCATGATCGGCGGACTCCTGCTCAGCGCGGCGGGGTTCGCCCTGTCCGGCACCATCCAGCCGGACACCGGATTCTGGACCGTCGTGTTCCCCTCGCAGCTCCTGATCGGACTCGGCATCGGTGCCGCGATGACGACGGTCATGCGGCTCACGCTGGACGGTGTGGCACCGGAGGAGAGCGGGGTGGCCAGCGCTCTGACCAACGCGACCCGCGAGATCGGCGGCGCGATCGGCATCTCCGCCCTCAACGTGGTCGCGATCTCCGTCGCCGACGGCGGGCGCGGGAACGAGGCCGTCACGGACGGCTACGCCGCGGCGTTCCTCGCCGGAGGCGGACTGATGTTGCTGGCGGCACTGATCGTCGTCATGAGCCGGCCGCGGCGCACCACTGCGGCCTAGGGTGTGTTGCGAAAGTCCCGCCTGGCTCGCGACGCCTGGCACGCACGCTCGCTGCGTTGTCGGAGTCGTCCACGTACGTTCAGGCCATCGAGGGCGCCGATCCTCCGCCTTGCGATCGCGCTCGGCGTCCAGAGGACGAATCAATGTGCCGAGACGGAGCGAGCGGAGCGAGTGCAGTGCACCAGACGCCGCGAGCCCCGCCCTGCGGGCGGACGGCGCTACTTTCGAAACACGCCCCAGGAGTCAGGCCCAGGAGTCAGGGCGCCGCCGGAGGCGGCCACGGCAGGAGGAGGCAGTCAGGTGGCGACGAGCGGCGGGGAGACCATGGAGAACGACGACCCGGTTACGGACGGACCCGGGCGGACCGGTGGCGCACTGGGTGTGCTGCTCCGTCCGGTACGTGGTCGGCTGATCCTCGGCATCGTGCTGCAAGGGGTCGCCGCGATCAGTTCACTGGGTTCGTTCATCGCGATCTATCCGCTGGCCACCGCGCTGCTGTCGGGTGACGGCGACCGGGCCCGACGGGTGGTCCTGTTCGCCGCGGTCGCCCTGATGGTGCGGTTCGTCGCCCAGTCCCTGAGCTATCTCCTCATGCACGACGCGGACATGGAGTTCCAGCTCCGCCTCAGGCGGCGGATCGCCCGGCGGCTCGGCCGGCTGCCGCTGGGCTGGTTCACCTCCCGCAACAGCGCGACGGTCAAGAAGACCCTCGCCGACGACGTCGAGTCGCTGCACTACCTCGTCGCACACTCGATGCCGGATCTGACGATGGCGGTCGTCACCCCGGTCGCCGCCCTGGTCTACCTGTTCGCCCTGGACTGGCGGCTGACCCTGATCACCCTGGTCACCATGCCGCTGTTCGGGGTCCTGTTCCGGATGACGGGCCGCCGCAGCGGACGGCAGGGCGAGCGGCTGGGCCGCGCCATCGTCGGGGTCAACACGGCGGTCATCGAGTTCGTGCAGGGCATCGCCGTGATCAAGGCGTTCGGCCAGCGGGACCGGGCCTGGGGCCGGTACACCGGCGCCGTCGACGCCTACATGGCCACGCTGAGCGACGTCAAGGGACCGATTCTGCGGTTGAGTTCGATCGCGTACGCCCTGGTCTGCCCGGCCACGATGCTGCTGGCCTCCCTCAGCGGCGGCACGCTCTTCGTCGCCGCCGGCTGGGCACGGCCGGTCGACGTGCTGCCCTTCGTCCTGCTGGGGCTGGCGATCACCGCACCGCTGGTCGTCGTGACCTACGCGCCCCAGGCCCTCGGCCAGGCCAGGCAGGCCGCGGCCCGGGTCACGGACCTCCTGAACACACCGGTCCTGCCCGAGCCGGAGGCTCCCCGGCGGCCGTCCGGGCACCGCGTGGACTTCCGCGACGTCACCTTCGGCTACACCCCGGGGGAGCCGGTCCTGCGGGACGTCAGCGTCAGCCTGCGGCCCGGCACCGTCACCGCTCTGGTGGGTCCCTCCGGCGCGGGCAAGTCGACCATGGCCGCGCTGCTTCCGCGGTTCTTCGACCCGGAGCGCGGATCGGTGTCCATCGGGGGAGTCGACGTACGCGAGATGACCCCGGGGGAGCTGTACCGCCACGTGAGCTTCGTCTTCCAGGACGTCCGTCTGCTGCGTGCCACCGTCGCCGACAACATCAGGATGGCCCGCCCCGACGCCTCGACGGCCGAGGTGGAGGCGGCGGCCAGGGCCGCCCGCTGCCACGACCGCATCATGGAACTGCCCCGGGGCTACGACTCGGTGGTCGGCGAGGACGCCCGGCTCTCCGGCGGCGAGGCCCAACGCCTCTCCATCGCACGGGCGTTGCTCGCGGACACGCCGGTCCTGGTGCTCGACGAGGCCACCGCGTTCGTCGATCCGGAGGCCGAGGCGAGCATCTACGACGCGCTCTCGGTCCTGGTCGAGGGGCGCACCGTGCTCTTCGTCGCGCACCGGCTGCACACCATCGTGGAGGCCGACCAGATCGTCGTACTGGAACAGGGGCGTGTCGCCCAGCTCGGAACCCACGCCGAACTGGTGGACCGCGAAGGCCTCTACCAGGAGCTGTGGGCCGCCTACGCCGCATCGGGCGCCGGTGCGGCCGAGCAGCTGAACCGCTGACCCGGAGGGAGCGTCATGCACAGCAAACTCGTCCGTGTCCTCGGCCAGGAACAACTGCGGCCGATCGCGGGACATCTGACGGCCGTGACCGTCTACGCGGTCCTGCAGGGTGCCGCGTTCGCCCTGCTGGTACCGGTACTGAGCGCACTGCTCGACGGTGACGCGGGCCGGGCTGCGCCCTGGCTGGGGCTGCTCGCCGCGGTGACCGCCACCACCGGCGTCGCCTACTACGTCCAGGCCCTGCTCGGCTTCAGGACCGCGGTGTCCACCACGGGCCTCCTCCACCACCGGCTGGGCGAGCGGCTGGGCCGGCTCGGCGTCGGCTGGTTCTCACGGGCCAGGCTCGCCCCGCTGACCAGGCTCGCCACGGCGGGCGTGGGCGAGGTCACCCAGCTCTTCGCCCATCTGCTGGCGCCGCTGATCACCTCCGTCGTCACCCCGCTGACCGTGCTCGTCGTCATGTTCTTCCTCGACTGGAGGCTGGCCGCGGCGATGGCGGCCACGCTGCCGCTGCTGTACCTGGCCTATCGCTGGTCGGCGTCGGCGATCGGGCGCACCGACGAGATCGTCGACGCCGCCATGGCCCGGTCCGACGACCGGATCTTCGAGTTCGCCCAGTGCCAGCCCGTCATCCGGGCCTTCGGCCGCGCGCACGCGCAGAACGACCTGCTCGACCAGGACATGCGGCGCCAGCACGACATCGGGCTCAGCCGGCTGCGCAGGACGACCGTGGCCCGCGGCGCCTTCGGCGCCACGGTCCAGCTCTCGGTGACCGCCCTGCTCGGGATCGCCACCGCGCTGGCGCTCGGCGGCTCGATCGACGCCGCCGAGGTGATCGCGCTCGCGGTGCTCCTCGTACGCTTCAGCGAGCCGGTCGCGGCCCTCAGCGACGCGGGAGGAGCCCTTCGGGCGGTGTGGAACCGGCTCGATCAGCTGGACGAGATCTTCCGTACGCCGTCGCTGCCGGAACCGGCGGAGCCGCGCCGGCCGGCCGACGCGACCGTCGAGATCTCCGGTGTCCGGTTCCGCTATCCCGATTCCCCGGGGGCCGAACCGGTTCTGGACCGGCTCGAAGCCGTGCTGCCCGCCAACTCGATGACCGCGCTGGTCGGCCCCTCCGGCTCGGGCAAGACCACGGTGACCCGGTTGATCGCCCGCTTCTGGGACGTGGACGAGGGATCGGTACGCATCGGCGGGGTGGACGTACGGGACATCGACGCCGACACGCTGGCCTCCCAGGTCGCGATGGTGTTCCAGGACGTCTATCTCTTCGAGGGCACCATGGAGGACAACGTGCGCGTCGGCCGCCCCGGCGCGACCGACGCGGAGGTCGCGGAGGCGGCCGGGCTGGCCCGGGTGGACGAGATCGTCGACCGGCTGCCCCACGGCTGGAACACCCCCGTCGGGGAGGGCGGCACATCACTGTCCGGTGGTGAGCGCCAGCGGATCTCCCTCGCGAGGGCCATTCTCAAGCAGGCGCCCGTACTGATCCTGGACGAGGCGACCTCAGCCCTCGACCCGGTCAACGAGATGGCGATCTCCGACACCCTGCGCGCCCTGGCCGGGCGCCGCACCCTGCTGGTCATCGCGCACCGCCTGCCCACGGTGGTCGCCGCGGACCGGATCCTCGTCCTCCAGGACGGGAGGGTCACCGAGTCGGGGACGCATGAGGATCTGCTCGCGGCGGACGGGACCTACCGGCGCTTCTGGCAGGAACGGAGCCGGGTCCAGGGGTGGCGGCTGCACTCCTCCGAAGCAGGGAAGGGGTAGGCACCCGCGGAGCGGACCCGGCGGTCTCCAGGAAGTCCTCCACCGCTTCCCGGGTCTCACCGGGCCGCTCCAGATGGGGGGAGTGCCCGCATCGGGCGATCTCGACCCGCCGGACCGGGCCGGCGACCCCCTTCTCGACGGCGCGCAGCTGACGGGCGGTCCCGTACTGGTCGAGCTCGCCCTGGACCAGCAGGACCGGGCTGGTGATGGCGCGCAGCCCGTCCTCGATGTTCCAGTCGCGGAAGGCGGGGGAGAGCCAGACGTCGGCCCAGGAGTGGAAGACGGTGTCCGGGTCGTTGTGAAAGCCCCTCAGCCGTACGGCCAGCGGCCCCTCGCGGTAGGCCGCCCGGGCGGCGGTGATCCCGGCCAGGGTCTCCGGCTCGACGAAGACATGGGGCGCGAGGAGCACCAGAGCGTCCACGGGGTGCTCGTTCGCGTGCAGCAGGGCGATGGAGGCCCCGTCACTGTGTCCCACGAGGACCGGGCGGTCCAGGGAGAGCCGGTCCAGGAGTTCGGGCAGGACCTCGGTCGCCTCCTCCCGCATGTAGCCGACCGGGCGCGGGGTCGGCGCCGGGCCCGAGCCGCCGTAGCCGTGCCGGGAGTAGACCACCGCCGGACGGCCCGTGGCCCGGGCGAGCGCGTCGGGGAACCGCGACCACATGGCGACACAGCCGAGCCCCTCGTGCAGGAACACCAGCGGGGCGAGGCCGGCGTCCCCCGCTATCCGCCGGTACTCGACGGGGCCGCGCCTCAGTTCGATCTCCGGCACAGCGACGTCACCTCCCGCTACCAGTCGAAGTTCCGGGCACTGAGCATGTTGAAACCGAGGGCCGACTTGCCCACGTACTCCAGGCACTCGTCGGGTTTGGCGGGCATCACGGCGCAGAACGACGCCTCCCGGAGCAGCCGTTCCAGCGGAACGCTGGTGCGCAGCGCGCCGGAGCCGCAGATCCGCGCGGCGCCGAGCGCCAGACGCGGGGCGAGCTCGCCGATGCAGTACTTCGCCGCGTGTACGGCGGTGTTGGCCTCCAGGCTTCCGCGTTCCTCGTCGACCTGTCGTGCGGCGGAGTGGACCAGAGCCCGCGCGGCCCGCAGCTCCACGGCGAGGCGGCCCACCTCCGACTGGACGACGGGGGACGAGCGGCGGCCCTCGTTGTCGCGGAGCAGCCGGACCATGAGCCGCAGGATCGACTCGGCGATCCCGAGGTACGCGCCCATGTAGCCGGAGACCATCCAGTGGGGTTCCCGCACGAGTTTGAACAGGGAGAGCCCCTCGACACCGAGGAACAACCGGTGCCGGGGGACCTCGACCCCGTTCATCGTCATGGTCGCGGTCTGGGTGCCGCGCAGTGCGGCGCCGTCCCAGACGCCCGAGAAGGCGACGCCGGGAACTCCCTTCGAGACCACGAAGTGCGACACCTCGTCGGCCTCGGAGGTCCCGTCCTCGCGGGCGGCGACGACGTAGTGGTCGGCGATGCCCGCCAGCGACACGAACGCCTTGGTGCCCTTCAGGACATAGCCGCCGCCCGCCGCCCGGTAGGTGGCCTGGATACGGCGGAGCTTCGCCCCCGAACCCGTCTCCGACGTGGCCGACGCGAACATCTTCCCGCGCTCGACGACTTCACCGAACACCCAGTCACGGAACCGGGACGCGCTCTCGGGCAGGGCGGCGCCGCCCGTCTCGCAGAGGGAGCCGATGGCCACGTTGTGCATGTTGAAGCCGAGGGCGGTGGCCCCGTCGCCGAGGGCGATCTCCTCCAGGACCTTGGTGTAGTCGAGGAACGAGAGTCCCTCGCCGCCGGACTCCCGGGGAATCAGGAGGGTCAGCAGGCCCGCGTCCCGCACCAGCCGGTAGCCGTGGTGCGGAGAGAGCCGCCCCTGGTCGACCGCCGCGGAGCCGAGTCTCAGTTCGGCGGCGGTCGACCGGACCCGGTCGAGGAGGGTATCCGTGTGCGGGGTGTCCGAGGCGTGCATGTGATCCTTTCCGTCCGGTCGGAGGTCAGTTCTCGACGGGAAGTCCCAGCTCGCGGGCGACCGTGATGCGCAACAGGTCGTTCGGGCCCGCGTAGACCGACGCCGCCATGGGGCTGGTCAGATCGGCGGTGAGGCCCGATTCCTCGATGAACGAGCGCACCCCGCCGAGCTGGGCGGCCTGCCGGCTGAACATCAGGTAGTCCTCGGCCACGGAGATCTTGGTCAGCGCGGCATCGGCCGCCAGCTGGCGGGGGCGTACCCCCGCGTCCAGGCGCGCGGCCATCCGGTAGACGAGTTCCCGGGACCGGTGCAGGGCCAGGGCCATGTCCGCGACCCGGGCCGCGACGACATGGCTCGCTCCCATCCTGCGCCCGAAGTGCTCCCGGGTCGCGCACCACTCCACCGTGCGGTCGAGCACCCTGCGCATGGGGCCGAGCGCGTACGACAGGAGCAGCGCGCGCTCCCACGCGGTCGTGAGTGTCAGCAGGCCGAGGCCCGAGCCCTCCTCGCCGACCATGCTGCCGGGGGCCAGCCGGACCCCGTGGAAGGTGAGGGAGCCCATGGGCACCTCGGTCAGGGCGGTCTTGGGGAACGGGGCGCTCTGTTCGACGTCGGGGGCGCTCAGGTCGACCAGGAAGGCGGAGAGGGCGAAGGGGGTGCGTTCGGCCGCCGTCCTGGCGAAGACCAGGGCGGTGTCGGCCACCGGGGCGGCCGTGACGAACGACTTCGTCCCGGTGAGCAGATAGCCGCCGTCCTCCTGCCGTTCGGCCCGCGTGGCCATCGAGAGCGGGTCGCTTCCCCCGCCCTCCTCGGTCAGGGCGTGGCAGAGCAGCACGTCCCCGCTCTCGGTGTGCTCCGTGTCGCCGAGGACGGACCGCAGCGGGAACTGGATTCCGAACCGCTGGGACGCCATGGCGTAGCAGAGCCCGGCGCTGGTGCCCGCGCGGCCGATTCCCTCGATCGTGGCCACCGACCTGGTCACCGGCCCGAGCCGGGCGGCTCCGGGGGGCCGGTCCGAGGGAGCCTCGTCCCACACCCCCCGGGCCGTGAACGCCTTCCACCGGGTGCGGAAGTCGGCCTGGTCCGCCTCCGCGAGCGCGGATTCGGCCAGTCGGGTCGCGTGGGCGACGACGTCGTCGACGCCGGCCCGGGGGTCCCCGTCCGTCATGACACCGGGCTCCCGTCGCCGGCGGCGGCCCGGTACCTCTCGATGGCCGTCCAGAGGGCCGTGGGCGTACGGAAGTTGGCCGCGACGAGCGCGGTTTCCGGGAAGGAGACCCCGGTCGTCGCCTCGACCCGGGCCACGATCCGCATGATGGTGAGGGAATCGAGCAGCCCGGAGACGAGCAGGGGTGTGTCGTGCTCCACCTTCTCGTCCAGGGCCCCGTGGGATTCCGAGATGATCCCCTGGAGGAGGGCGCACAGCTCATCGACGTCTTCCATGATCCCTTTCCTGGTTCGGCGCCGCCGAAGCCAGCGCTTCGCGGTCGATCTTTCCCCGGTCGGTGAGTGCCAGCCGGTCGACGAGATGGATGTCGTCGGGCATCATGTGCCGGGGCAGCGCCGTCGAGACGGCCTCCCGCAGACCTGCCTCGGTCGCGCCGTCGGCGACGGCGTAGAGAAGGATGCTTCCCTCACCCGGGCCCCGCGGCCGCCACACCGCCGCGCAGGTGCGCACCGCGGGGAACTCCTGGACGACGCTCTCGATGTCCAGGAGATCGATGCGGTATCCCCGGCGCTTCACCTGATGGTCGCGGCGTCCGCGCAGATAGATCTTTCCGTCCTCGCCGTAGTGGCCGAGGTCGCCGGTGAGGTACGCGGGCCCGCCGCCGTCGTCCGGGGAGACACGGGTGGTGAGCGGCCGCGGCGCGCCGTCGACGAGATAGCCCAGGAAGACCGTCGGGCCGACGACGGCGATCTCTCCCTCGTCCCGGGTGACCCGGTGGCCGTCGTCGACGAGTTCGACCCGGACCCCGTCGATCGCCCGGCCTATCGAGAGACCGTCCCGGTGGTCCCACCGCCGGGACACCTGCTCGAAGGTGCAGACATTCGTCTCGGTCGGGCCGTACAGGTTGTAGAACTCGGCCGTCTCGAACACCTCGGTGTACCGCTTGAGGTCACCCACGGGGAACGGCTCGCCGGCGAAGGCGATGATCCGCAGCTCGGGCAGTTCCGCGCCGCTCGCTCCTCCTTGGCGCAGCATCGACCGGTACAGCGTCGGGACGGCGTAGAAGACGGAGATCCGCTCGGACCGCAGCCAGCCCACCACATCGCGCGGGAACCCCTTGAGTTCGTCGGGCAGCAGGACGAGGCAGGCGCCGGACAGCGCGCTGCCGAAGAGGTCGAAGGTGCTGAGATCGAAGGTCAGCGACGACTGGGAGCCGATCCGGTCCGAGGAGGTGACGCCGAACTGCCCGACGGCCCACCGCACGAAGTGGAGAACGTTCTCGTGGGAGAGGAGCACTCCCTTGGGCCAGCCCGTACTGCCCGACGTGAAGAGCACGTACCCCGCGCCGGGAAGATGGCCGAGCGGTGCCGCCGGGCAGTCGACGGGGAGGATTCCCAGGCCCGACCCGAGAAGCCGGAGCGTCGCCGGGCTGTCGTCGACGCACTCCTTCACCAGGTGGGTGGTGGCGGCCCTCGCCGACGGGGCGATCAGAAAGGTGATGCCCGCGTTCCTGACCATCCGGGCGGTCCGTTCGGGCGGCACCGCCACATCGAGCGGCGCCGCGACGGCTCCGGACCGCAGGACCGCGTGGACGGCCAGTACGGCCTCGACGCTCTTGGGCACATGGATCCCCACGCGGTCGCCGGGGCGGACACCGGCGGCGGTGAGGGCGTCGGCCAGGCGGCGGACGGTCCTTTCCAGTTCCGCGTAGGTGAGGGTCCGTCCGTCCGCGGTGATCGCGGGCCTGTCCGGATGGTCACGCGCCGCACGTACCAGCAGTTCGTCGAGGCGGGGCGGTACGGGGGGCGGAGTCATCAGGCCGACCCGTTCCGCAGCGAGGCGGACAGCGCCTTCTTGTCCATCTTTCCGACGGGGGTCAGTGGCATCACGTCGAGCACCCGTACCTCGTCCGGCGCCTTGTAGGCGGCCAGCCCCCGGTCCGCGAGGAACACGGCGAGTTCGGCGCGGTCCGGGGCGCGGGTGCCGGTCGGCACGAGGAAGGCGACGGACCGCTCGCCGAAGTCCTCGTCGGGCGCGGCCACCAGGGCGACGGACCGGATCCCGGGGTGGGCCAGCAGATGGCCCTCGACCTCGGTCGCCGGAATCTTCTCGCCACCCCGGTTGATCTGGTCCTTCGACCTTCCCACCACGACGAGATGCCCGGACGGCAGCCGCCGCACCAGATCGCCGCTGCGGTAGAACCCGTCCGCGGTGAAGCTCTTGGCGTTGTGCTCGGGCGCGCGGTAGTAGCCCCGCAGTGTGTACGGGCCGCGCGTGAGCAGTTCGCCCTCCTCCCCCTCGGCCACCTCCTGGTCGTCCGGGCCGGCCACCCGTACCTCGTCCGCGGGGGAGATGGGCCTGCCCTGCGCCGTGGCGATGATCTCGGGCGGATCGGTCAGCCTGGTCAGACAGAGCAGTCCCTCGGCCATCCCGAACACCTGCTGGATCGTGCAGCCGAACCCGGCGATCATCTGCTCGGCCATGTCGTCGGCCAGCCGTGCGCTGCCCACCTGGAGGACCCGCAGGGTGGACAGGTCGGCGTCGGTCATCGACACCTCGTCCAGCCAGACCGACGCCATCTGCGGGTTGATGGCGGCGATGGTGACGCCTTCGCGCTCGATCAGCCCGAAGCAGTAGTCGGGGTCGGGGTTGCTCGCCAGGACGACGGTGCCGCCGACTCCGAGCGTCCCCAGGACCCCTGGGCAGTTCATCGTGTAGTTGAACGCCACCGGCAGCGCCGCGAGATAGACCGAGTCCGCTGTCAGGGCGCAGACCTCGCCCGCGGCACGCCCGTTGTAGAGGTAGTCGTCATGGGTCCGCGGGATCAGTTTGGGCAGCCCGGTGGTGCCGCCGGAGAGCAGCAGGAGCGCCAGGTCCTCGCCCCGCGCGCCGGAGGCCGGCGCCGTGGCCGCCGGACCGGTCGTCAGCAGGTCCGCGAAGGAGGTGAATCCGGTTCCCGGCCCCGGATCGCCGACCACGATGATGTGTTTGAGGGCCGGGCTCTCGCTCCGTACGGCCTGGGCCAGCAGCCGGTGGTCGAAGTCGGCGTGTACGTCGGGGATGACATAGGCGACCGCCTCCGAGAGCCGCGCCAGATGGGTCATCTCGCTGCTGCGGTGGCCCGGCTGCGTGTGGACCGGCACCGCGCCCGTCTTCATCAGGGCGAACCAGAGCAGCAGGAACTCCACCCGGTTGGGGAGCTGGACCAGGACGCGGTCCCCGGAGGCGATCCCGAGCTCGGTGAGTCCGCGCGCCACCCGGTCCGACCGGTCGTCCAGTTCGGCGTAGCTGAGCCGGGTCCGGTCGTCGACGACGGCGAGCCGGTCACCGTGCGCACGGGCCCGTGCGCCCAGGAACCGGGCGAAGGTCTCCCCCCGCCAGTACCCGGCGTTCCGGTATTTCTCGGCGTCTGCGGCCGGCCAGCCCACCACATCGGCGGTCATGAATGAAACTCCTTTCAGGGCGTTATTTCGTCGGTGCATTCATTCGTGGACAACTCTCCGTGGATCGGGAGGTGATGCCGCGTGATTATCGGTGTCGAGTGCGCGGGGCGGTGAATTTACGGCGCCTGTTCGTTCTGCCGCTTCGGCCGTCAATCGGCGGAAATCGCGGACGGTGCCAGGTGTGCGCCAGGGTGAAGTCGTGCGGACTGTTCCGCCGGCCGACCGTAGCGCACGCCTCAAGTCGAGGTCAACGGCGTCCCCCTGGTGATGGGTTGGGCATGAGGTGCAGAGAAAACACTGCAGAGAAAACCCTTGCCGGTAAATACCTAAGGGAAACTCCTCACGCTTTCTCATGGGGCTGACGGGTAGCCTGTTGACACCATGAAAGGCGCTGTCGTACGTTCAGGCGGCCGGATCGCTGTCACCCTTCTCATAAAGCAAGTTGCCGACCTCCCCGTCGCGGGAGGGAAATTCCGGCACCGGTGATCAGCAGATATAGCTCCGAGCTTCGGGCCTGTGCCCGTGTTCCGGGAACACCGTGCGAATCGTGGAGGATCCGTGGGAGATGTCGTGTTGGGGCAGGAAGAAGTCCGCACCCTGGTGGCCGGCCAGCTCGACATGGATCCGGCCGCCATCGGTCCCGGCGACGACCTGGTCACGCTGGGGCTCCACTCGATGCGGATGATCAAGATCGCCGCGCATCTGCGGCGGCGGGGGGTCCGGGTGAACTTCTCCGACCTCGCGCTGCGGCCCACGGTCCGGGCATGGTCCGAACTCATCGCGGAGCGCCTCGGCGGGGAGACGGGCCGCCCGCCCGGGCCCGCGCCGCGGGAGGAGCGCGACCCCGCCGCCGCCGGGGAGCCGTTCGGACTGGCGACCATGCAGCACGGCTACTGGATCGGCCGCGCGGACGGTCAGGCCCTCGGCGGCGTCGCGGCCCACCTGTACGCGGAGTTCGACGGCCACGGGGTCGATCCGGGGCGGCTGGAACGCGCGGTCGCGGAGCTGGTGGACCGGCACGCCATGCTGCGCAGCCAGTTCCTCGACGACGGAACCCAGCGGGTCCTCGGCCGGCCCGGCGTGCCGGTGTGGTCGCTTACCGATCTCCGCGAGGTGGCCGCGCCGGACCTGGCGGGCCGGCTGGAGGAGATTCGTGAGCGGAAGACGCACCAGCGCATGCGCGCGGATCTCGGGCAGGTTCTCGACATCTCGCTGACGCTGCTGCCCGAGGGCCGGACCAGGCTGCACGTGGATGTGGACATGCTCGCCGCCGACGCCCTGAGCTACCGGCTGCTGCTGGCGGATCTCGCCGACTTCTACGCGGGGGACAGGGCCGGTCTCGCACCGCTCTCGTATGACTACCGGAGCTATCTCGCCGACTACGACGCGATGAACGCCTCGGCACGCGAGGAGCAGCGGGCGTGGTGGCAGGAGGTTCTTCCCGAGTTGCCGGACGCTCCCGCCCTGCCGCTGGTACCCGAGTCGGAGCGGGAGGATCCGCTCCGTACGGTCCGCTACGAGCACTGGCTCGACCCCGAGCACAAGCGACGGCTGATCGACCGTGCCCACGAGCGGGGTGTCACCCCCGCCACGGTCCTGGCCTCGGTCTTCGCCGAAGTCGTCGGCATGTGGTCGAGCGAGCAGAAGTTCCTGCTCAACCTGCCCCTGTTCAACCGGGAACCCCTCCACCCCGATGTGGAGAAGCTCGTCGGCGACTTCAGCAGTTCCGTACTGCTGGACGTGGACGTCACCGAGCCCCTGTCGGTGCTCGACCGTGCCAGGCAGTTCCAGCGGAACCTGCACACCAAGGCGTCGCACGGAGCCTTTCCGGGCCTCGACGTACTGCGGGATCTGGGGCGTCTGCGGGGCGAGCCGGTGCTGGCGTCCGTCGTGTACACCAGCGGGCTGAACCTGGGGGAACTCTTCCGGGACACCGTCATCGACGCGTTCGGCGAGCCGGTGTGGATCATCTCGCAGGGGCCGCAGGTCGTACTCGACGCCCAGGTCGTGGAGTTGCGCGGCGGTCTGCTGTTCAACTGGGACGTACGGGAGCAGGCGTTCCCGGCCGGAATGATGGACACGATGTTCCGGCGCAACCGCGAGCTGCTGGAGGAACTGCTCGCCGACGAGGCCGACTGGGACCGCCCCGCGTCCAGGAGTCTGCCGCCGGCCCAGGCCGCCGTCCGTGCCCGGGCCAACGCCACGGACCGGCCGGTCTCCGGACGGCTGCTGCACGAGGGTTTCTTCGACATCGCCGGGGCGGAGCCGGACCTGCCCGCCCTGGTGTGGGGCACCGACGGGCTGATGAGCTACGGCGCGCTGCGTGACCGGGCGCTGAGGGTCGCCGGCGCGCTCGTCGCCCGGGGAGTGCGGCCCGGTGACGCCGTCTCCATCCAGTTGCCCAAGGGCCCCGGCCAGGTCGTCGCCGCCCTCGGCGCGCTCGCCGCGGGGGCGAGTTACGTACCGATCGGCGTCGAGCAGCCCGACGCCCGGCGCGACCGGATCGAGCGGACCGGCGATGTGGTGCTGGCACTGCGCGACGAGGGGAGCGCGCCGGGCGCGAACGGGATCACCGTCCTCGGCCTCGACGCGGCCCAGCACGGGGCCGAGCCGCTGCAGAGCCCGCTCACCGTCGACGCGGAGAGCATCGCCTACGTCATCTTCACCTCGGGTTCGACCGGACTGCCCAAGGGCGTCGAGGTCTCCCACGCGGCGGCGATGAACACGGTCGACTGCCTGAACGAGCACTTCGGGATCTCCACCGGTGACCGGTCGCTCGGGGTGTCCCCGTTCGAGTTCGACCTCTCCGTGTACGACATCTTCGGCCTGCTCTCCGTCGGTGGGTGCCTGGTCCTGCCCGACGACGAGAGCCGCCGGGACGGACAGCGGGCCGCCGAACTCGTCCGCACGCGGGGCGTGACCGTCCTCAACTGCGTGCCGAGCCTGCTCGACGCCATCCTGGCGGGAAGCGGGACGGAAGGGCTCGGCGACAGCCTGCGCGTGGTCGTCCTCGGCGGCGACTGGGTCGGCGCCGACCTGCCCGGACGGCTGCGGCAGCTGGTGCCGGACTGCCGGTTCGCCGGGCTCGGCGGCACGACGGAGGCCGCCATCCATTCCACCGTCTGCGAGGTGACGGGCCCCGTTCCGCCGGAGTGGAAGGCCGTGCCGTACGGCGTACCGCTGGGGAATGTCCGGTGCCGGGTGGTCAACGAAGCGGGGGCGGACTGTCCCGACCGGGTCCCCGGCGAACTCTGGATCGGCGGTCGCGGTGTCGCGCACGGCTACCGGAACGATCCCGAACGGACCGCCGACCGGTTCGTCACCCACGACGGGGAGCGCTGGTACCGCACCGGGGACATGGCCCGCTACTGGCCGGACGGCACCCTCGAATTCCTGGGCCGGCGCGACAGCCAGATCAAGCTCCGGGGCTACCGCATCGAACTCGGCGAGGTGGAGGCGGCCCTGCGCGCCCTGCCCACCGTGCGGCGCGCCGTGGCGGACGTGGTGGGGCACACGACGCGGCAGCTCGTCGCGGCGGTCACCCTCACGGACGGCTCCCAGGAGGCGGGAGTACGCGAGGCTCTGGCGGCGCACCTGCCCCCGCACATGATCCCCGAGAGGATCGAGACGCTCGACGCCTTTCCCCTGACTCCCAACGGAAAGCTCGACCGCAAGGCCGTCCGGGCCGTTTTCGAGGCGGGGGCCGCCGGTGAGCGGCCCCACACACCGCCGAGCGGCGACCTGGAGACCGTCCTCGCCGACATCGTGGGCGCGATGCTCCACACCGGCCGGGTCGGTGCCGAGGACGACTTCTTCGCCCTGGGCGGCGACTCGGTCCTGGCCACCAAGGTGATGGCCCAGATCAGGCAGTGGCTGGACACCTCCGAGCCCACCGTGACGGACCTCTTCGCCACCCGGACGGTGCGGGAACTGGCCGTACGTCTGGCCGAGCGGCAGAGCGTTCCGGGCCGCATCGAACAGGCGGCACAGATCTACCGCGAAGTCGCCTCGATGTCCGAGGCGGAACTGCTGGCCGAATCATGACCGGGCGCCGGCCCCCGAGCCGCCCCCGAGCGGTGAGCCCGGCTTTCACTCCCGCTCCCGACTGGAAGGACATGTCCAGGTGACTTCTCCGAGCCTATCCGCCGTCCCCGCTCTCCCTGGGGACGATCCCAACGCCGTAGTGAAGGCGTTCGCGGCCAACCGGGCCTTCCGGGCCGCCGAATGGGCCGAGCTGACGACCGAGGACAACCCCTACCGACGGCCGGTCCGCCCCGACGACCTGGCCTGGCTCGACTACTCCGGCGCCATGCCGGCGGCCGACGCCCTGAAGCTGAGCGGCCTCCTCGGCCATCGCATGCTGCGCAACGTGTACGACCTCGACGCGCTCTACGTCGCGCCCGCCCCGAAACCGGCGGTCACGGCGGACCAGGAAGCGTTCTACTCGCAGGAGAACAGGGTGCTGAGCGCCCTCGCGAAGCCGATCCTGGAGCACCATCTCTTCACCTTCCTGGAGGAGGGGCGCACGCCGCTGGAACGGCCGACCGTCGCCGCCGCGACCGGCCATGTACTCAGTTCCTTCGAGCAGCGGGCGGCAGCGCCGAACAGGGCGCTCGACGCCGTTCTGAAGACCGCGGGAAAGCGGGAGGCCGGCACCTTCCTCATGCTCCAGCTGAGTGCCTTTCTCCCGGCCATGAACACGGCGGTGGGCCGGGCCGCACTCGGTGAGTACGAGCTGGCCGCCACCTCGCTGCGGCCGTTCCTGCTCGACGAGTACCGCTCCTGGGTGAATTCCTCGGCGGCCTACGGGAAACTGCTCGCCGGTGCCGACCTGAAGACGTCCGCGGCGGCCTACTGGCAGCTGTACCTGGGCACGTCGCTGGCGCGCGGCAATCACCTCCACCATCTTGCGGTGAACCGCGAGAATCTGTTCGCCTTCCTCGGCGCCCTCGTCCACAAGAAGATGGACGAAAGTCTCACCCGTGACCGGTTCGCCCATGTCTTCGCCACTTCCCTGACCGCGGACACCGGTTACTTCGACGGGGTCGGAACCGTCGCGGAGGACGGCCTCAGGGAACTCGTCGAGCGTCTGCTCACGCCGCTGGCCGCCGTCCACGGGGACCGGGTCGTACAGGAATTCCACCGGGGGTTCACGGACGCGGCGCGCTACGCCGAACTCTGGGAGGCCGACCTGGAGACCCAGGTGACCTGGGCGGACAGCATCCAGGAGTACCAGGACAAGGCCGTGAAGATCGATAAGTACCTCACGGACGAGAACATCGAAGTCGATCTCGACACGTTCGTGGAGTCGAACGAAGAGACCTCCACCACGCATGTCCACGATGAACACCGGCTCGTCATGATCGAGTCCGGGCAGATGCACTTCTGGAACAACGTGACGCACAAGATCGAACTCAATCAGGGCGAAAAGCTGCTGATTCCGGTCTCCCGGCTCCACGGATCCACCGTGCTGTCCGGGGAGTGCACATACCACCAGCCGATCATTCCTGACGACCTGCTCGCCAGAATCCTCTGAGTCCTTCGAGTCGAATTCCGGGCGAGAGATGGAGCTTTCGTATGCTGTCGGCGGACACTCTGCCAGCCGATGGGAGTCTGACCTCCCAGGTGATAGGTGATCTTCCCGAGTGGGGAATGCTCAGCGCGAGGGAGTTGATCGGCAAACTGACCTCCTCCACCATGCCATTCCCCTGTACCTTCGCGGTCTCCGCGGCAAAGAAGGCCTCGCTGCGGTTCGGTTTCATCGACGATCTGAACGACGAGCGCAGCTGGGCGGCCCTGCCCGGGATCATCGCGTCGTACCTGGAGATCTACCGGACGATCGCCAGGGAGACCTCCCTCATCATTCTCTTCCGCCCTGACCGGGAGACCGGCGACGTCGCGCACTACCAACAGAAGTTCTGGGACGTCCTGCGGTATCTGCACGAGAACGACCCCCGGCCCTGGCCGGCCGGCATACCCGAGAGCCCCGACGACAGCCGCTGGGAGTTCAGCTTCGCCGGCACGCCCATCTTCGTCGTGTGCAACACCCCCGCGCACAAGAGGCGGGCGAGCCGGTCGAATCCCGGATTCATGATCACCTTCCAGCCGCGCTGGGTCTTCGAGGAACTGGACTCCAACACCGCCCGGGGCGCGGCGGCCAGGCGGGTGATCCGGAAGCGTCTGCGCGCCTTCGACAGCGAGGAACCCTCACCGGAGCTGGGGAGTTACGGCGACCCGGACAACCGGGAGTGGCGCCAGTACTTCCTCCTCGACGACAACGCGGAGAAGCTCGGGCGCTGTCCCTTCCGCCCGGAGACGGCCGACCCTGCCCCGGCGGCGCGAGGTGAGGGAAGCGGTGACTGAGGAAAACGGGGACGGGGCCGGGTCCCGCCGGCCGGCGGACACGGCCGCTGCCGCGGCCTCGGCCAGGCAGGAACGTATCCGCCGCACCTTGGAGGCACGGGGCTTCGGACCCACGAGCGGTACCGCCGCGACGGAGGACTTCCCGCCGCTCGGGCCCGGACCCCACCCGCTCTCCCCGGCCCAGCGGCGGATGTGGTTCGCCCAGCAGCGCGATCCGAAGAGCGCCGCGTACAACATCTGCGCCGGATTCGTCATCAGCGGCGACCTGGACCCGCACCGGCTGCGCCGGGCCTTCGAGACGGTCGTGGCGGAACAGGACATCCTGCGCACCGTCTACCGCACCGACGCCGACAGCATGCCCGTACAACTCGTCCTTCCCTCGGTCGAACTGCCCTGGGCGACCGCCGACTGCGGGGGAATCCCGAACGGTGACTGCCGGGGCGCCGGCGGCGACGCCCTCTGGGACGAGGTCGACCGGCTGGCGGCGCGGTTCGGCCGGGAGACATTCGACCTGACCGTCGACTGCCCCCTGCGGCTGCTGCTCATCTCGTCGGCCCCCGACGAGCATGTGCTGGTCCTCGTCGTCCATCACATCGCCGTCGACGATCTGAGCTGGGCTCCGCTCTTCCACGCGGTGTCCGCCCACTACCGCGCGGACACCCCCGGGCCTCCGGCCCCCGCACCTCGGGTGCGGTACGCGCAGTTCGCCCGCCGGGAGCAGGAACGCGCCTCGTCCGGGTACTTCGGGGACTCGCTGGAGTACTGGCGGCGCACGCTCACCCCCTGGCCGCCGCCGGTCCCCCTGCCGGACGCGGGCGAGGCCGCGGCGGACGGTCCGCGCGGGGAGGGCGTACGGCGGAGGGTACCGCTGTCCCCGCGGACCAGCGCGGGGATCGCCGCACTCGCGAAGGACTCCGGCACCTCCCTGTTCATGACGACACTGGCCTGTGTGACCGCCGTCCTCGGCCGGTACTCCGGAGCTGAGGACATCGCTGTCGGCACGGTCACCGTGAACCGGTCACGGCCCGAACTGGAACCGCTGATCGGCAACTTCGGCAACACCGTCATGCTGCGGATCCCCGCCCGCGACAATCCCCGCTTCGTCGACCTGCTGGCCGAGGTCCGCAGGGTGTGCCTCGACGCCTTCGGACAGCAGGAAGTCCCCTTCGACCAGGTGGTGGAGGCCGGCCGGCCACCACGCCGGCGCGACGGGGCGGGCCTGTTCAACGTGATGTTCACCCAGCGGGGACAGACCCTGCCGACCGATGTGGTCTTCCCGGGCCAGCAGTGGCGGGAATACCCGGTGTTCAACGGCAGTACACGCTTCGACCTCGCGGTCGAGGTCGTGTCCGGCCCGGACGGGCTCACGGTGACCGCCACGGGATCCGACCGGCTCTTCGGCGCCGAGAGCCTCGACCGGCTGCTGGGCCATGTGGCCACCCTGATGGACGCGGTGTCCACCGCCCCCGAGCGGCGCCTCGGCGAACTGCCGCTGATGCCCGCCCACGAGTACGCACGCGTCGTCCACGAGTGGAACGCGACCGACCGGCCGGAGTACGTGCCCAGGACCACGCTCCCCGGACTCTTCGCCGAGCAGGTACGGCTGCGGCCGGACGCGTGCGCTCTCGTCGACGGGGACCGACGGCTCGACTACCGCGAACTCGACGGCCGGGCCAACCAGCTCGCCCGGCGGCTGATCGCGGACGGAGTCCGCGGCGGCGACTACGTCGGAGTGCTGCTGGAACGGTCGGCGGAACTCATCGTCGCCATGCTGGCGGTCCTCAAGGCGGGAGCCGCCTTCGTCCCGCTGGACCCGGCCTGGCCCGCGCTGCGCACCGGCGAACTGATCTCGGCGGCCGGCCTCACCGCCTGCGTCACCACCGCGACGCTGCTGACCCGGAGCGATCTGACGGCCGTCTCCCCGCGGACCGCGCACGTGGACCTGACCGCCGACGCCGCCACGATCGCGGGCCACAGCCGCGAACCGGTCGAGGTCGACACCGCGCTCGACGACGTCGCGTACGTCATCCACACCTCCGGTTCCACCGGTGTGCCCAAGGGCGCGATGATCACCCACCAGGGGATCGTCAACCGCCTTCCCTGGCAAGCCGATCTGCTGAAGTTCTCCCCGTCGGACGCCGTGCTGCACAAGGCCCCGCTCAGCTTCGACATCTCCATCAACGAGATCTTCCTGCCACTGACCAGCGGCGCCCGTCTCGTCCTCGCCCGACCGGGCGGGGAGGGGGACGTCTCGTACCTCCTCTCGGTGATCGCCGAACAGGAGGTGACCTTCGTCTACCTGGTCTCCTCCATGCTCGATCTGATGGTCGAACGGAACGACGCGGAATCCGCGCTGCGTCACCTCCGCCACGTCTGGTGCGGTGGCGAGGTGCTCACCGCCGACCTCTACACCCGGTTCCGGCAGCGGTCCGACGCCCGCATGTACCACGGTTACGGGCCCGCCGAGGCGACCGTCGGGGTCACCTGCCGGGTCTACGAGAGCGCCGACCACGTCCGGGACATCACCATCGGCAGGCCCAACCCGAACACCCGGATCCATCTGCTGGACCGCCACGGGAACCCTGTTCCGGCCGGAGTCGCCGGGGAGATCCACATCGGCGGGCTGCCCCTGGCCCGGGGATACCTCAACGACCCGGAACGGACCGCCGAACTGTTCGTGCGCGACCCGTTCCGGACCGGCGAGCGGCTCTACCGGACCGGCGATCTCGCCCGCTACCGCGCGGACGGGCAGATCGAGTTCGTCGGCAGGACGGACAACCAGGTCAAGATCAACGGCAGGCGCGTCGAACTGGAGGAGATCGAGGCCAAGCTCACCGCCCACCCCGAGGTACGGCAGGCCGCCGTCATCACCCGGGACGAGGGCCCCAGGGGCGTCCGGCTCGTGGCCTTCGTCGCCGCGCGGGAGGCCGCGGTCACCCCGGACGAACTGCGGACCTGGCTGGGCGAGCGACTCCCGTCCGCCATGGTTCCGCCCACCGTCGTCCTCCTGGACGAGCTGCCCCTGCGCAGCTCGGGCAAGCTCGACCGGACGGCCCTGGCAGCCGCCCCGATCTCCGAGGCACCGCGCGACACCGCGGCCGTGGCGCCGCCGACGGGCGCGCTCCAGCGGTCGATCGCCGACATCTGGGCCCGCACCCTCGGCGTCGCACAGGTGGGCGCCGAGGAGAACTTCTTCGATCTGGGCGGGCACTCCCTCCTGGTCGTGAAGGTGCAGAACGAGATCCACCGGACGCTGGGGTACGACGTCTCCGTCGTCGCCCTGTTCGAGAACCCCACCGTCGCGTCGGTGGCCCGCTTCCTGGAGCGGGGCCCGGCCGCCGGCGACGAGGAGGCACGGGAGCTGAGACGCGTCCGGGACCGTGCCGCCCGGCAGCGACGCATCCGGGCCGGACGCGGCCGAGCGGACAACGCGAGGGAGACGACATGAGCGCCGACATCGGACCGGTCGCCGGCACCGGCCCGGACCCCGGCACCGGCCCGGACACCGGCGAAGGCGACTGCGACATCGCGGTGATCGCCATGGACGGAAGGTTCCCGGACGCGCCCTCGCTGCGGGACTTCTGGGCGCTGCTGAGCAGCGGGCGGGACGCCATCCGCCCGGTCGCCGACAGCGACTTCCTCGCCGCCGGGGGCGCCCCGGGCAAGCTGAACGACCCGAACCACGTCAGGGTCGCGTGCACGCTGGAGGGCGCGGACCTCTTCGACGCGGAGTTCTTCGGCATCCAGCCCGCCGAGGCCGAACTGCTCGACCCGCAGCACCGGATCTTCATCGAATGCGCCTACCACCTGCTGGAACAGGCCGGGTTCGTCCCCGGCGACCAGGAGGGCACGGTCGGCGTCTACGCCGGAGCCTCCACCAGCCAGTACTACCTCGACCACGTCTATCCGGCGCTCGCCGTCCGGCCCGGGTCCGTCGACGGTTTCATCGGCTCGGTGGCCAACGCCACCAGCGCGCTCGCCACGCGGGTCTCGTATCTGCTCAACCTGACCGGTCCGAGCGTGGCCGTGCAGACCGCCTGCTCCACCTCCCTGGTCGCGGTGCACCTGGCCTGCCAGGACCTGCTGAACCACCAGTGCGACCTGGCCCTGGCGGGCGGCGCGACCGTCAACCCCGCCGCGGGACTCGGCTACCAGTACGTACCGGACGGCCCCTTCTCCCCGGACGGGCACTGCCGCCCCTACTCCTCCGACGCGGCCGGCATGTCTCCCGGTGACGGGGTCGGTGTCATCCTGTTGAAGCGCCTGGCCGACGCCGTCGCCGACGGCGATCACATCCACGCCGTCATCAAGGGATCGGCGGTCAACAACGACGGAGCCAGGAAGATCGGCTTCACCGCGCCCAGCGTTCAGGGCCAGCGGGACGTCATCGTGGCGGCCCAGGCGATGGCCGGGGTGAGCGCCGACGCCATCAGCTACGTCGAGGGCCACGGCACCGCCACCCCGGTGGGCGACCCGATCGAAGTGAGCGCGCTGACGAAGGCGTTCGCGTCGAGCACGGACCGGACGGGGTTCTGCGCGCTCGGATCGGTCAAGTCCAACCTCGGGCACCTCGACGCCGCGGCCGGGATCGCCGGTCTGATCAAGACCGTACTGGCGCTGGAGAACGAGCTGATCCCGGCGACGCTCCACTACGCCGGACCGAACGAGCTGATCGACTTCGCGGCCTCCCCGTTCGTGGTCGCCGGCACGGCGCGCGCCTGGCCGCGGTCCGCCACCCCCCGGCTGGCGGGCGTGAGTTCGTTCGGCGTCGGCGGCACCAACGCGCATGTCGTGCTCGCCGAGGCACCGCCGCGTACCCCGCCCGAGCCGCAGGGCCGGCCCGAAGTGGTCCTCCTCTCGGCGGCCACCCCCGGCGCCCTCAACGACCTCGGCGAACAGCTCCGTGAGCGGATCTCCCAGGACCCCGGCACCGATGTCGCCGACATCGCACACACCCTGCAGCGGGGCCGCCGCCCCCTGAGGGCCCGGCGGGCACTCGTCGCGAGCGGCACCGCCGAACTCGCCGAGGCCCTCGGGAACGCCACGGCCGGCGCCTACGGCGAGGCCGGCGGAGCCCCGCGCGACGTCGCCTTCATGTACCCCGGCGGCGGCTCGCAGTACCAGCGCATGGGACAGCGGCTCCACCGGATCCATCCGGTCTACCGGCGCGAGATGGACCGCTGCGCGCGGATCCTCGAATCGGCCTGCGGGCTGGACCTGTTCGAGGCGCTCTACCCTCCGGGCGACACCGCTCCCAGCCGGGAGAACATCGACGTGCCCCGGGGCCGGTACGCGGCGATCGTCGCCACCGAGTGGTCCCTGACGGCCCTGCTCGCCTCCTGGGGAATCCGCCCTTCCGTCATGATCGGGCACAGCCTCGGCGAATACACCGCCGCCTGCGTCGCCGGGGTGATGGATCTGGAGGAGGCCCTCCCGCTCGTCATGGAACGGGAGCGGCTGATGCGGGAGGCCGGCGGGATGACGCTCAGCGTCCTGCTGGACGAGGCGGACATCGTCGGCCACCTCCTCCCGGGCACCTCCCTGGCGGCTGTCAACGCCCCCGGCATGTGCACGGTCTCCGGTGTCCCCGCGGCCATTCTCGAACTGGAGAAGAACCTGACGGAGAAGGGCATCGACCAGCACCGGCTGCGCATCCCCGGGGCCGCCCACTCCGAGGCGCTCGACCCGGTACTGGACGAATTCCGCGAGCTGCTCGGCCGGGTGACGCTGCGCGAGCCGACCCTTCCCGTCCTGTCCGGCCTCACCGGTGAGCCGCTCACCCCCGAACAGGCCCGCGACCCCGAGTACTGGGTCCGGCACACCCGGGGCACCGTACGGTTCCGGGCCTGCCTGGAGGCACTGCCGACGGACCGTCCGCCGGTCCTGCTCGAAGCGGGGCCCAGCGGGGGACTGGCCAAACTGGCCCAGTACACACTCGGGGACTCCGTGGTCACCGCCACCGGCATCCGGCACGCCTACGCCGAGGAGTCCGACGACCGGGTGCTGCTCAACGCGGTGGCGCGGCTGTGGACACACGGTGTGGAGGTCGACTGGGAGGCCGTACGGGAAGGCCGCCCCGGACGGACCGTTCCGCTGCCCGGGTATCCGTTCCAGCGCCGGCGCTTCTGGGTGGAGCGGATGGACCGGTCGGCGCCGCCCCCGCCGGAGCGGGCCGACGAGGTGTCGCTCACCTCGTGCGTCTGGAGCGGTTCCGGGCTGCCCCGGCCGCCGGTCGGCGCGGAGCCCGGGACGCCCTCGGACACCGTCCTCGTCGTCCTGGGACGCTCCGGGCTCCAGGACCCGCCCGCCGGGCTCCTCGACGCGGACGGCGCACGGTGCGTGACGATCCGTTTCGCGGACGGATTCGGCACCTCGGGGACCGGCTCGTACCAGATCGACCCGGCGTCCGCGGACGACGTGCGCGCCCTCCGCGAGAGCCTGTGGCCCGGGGGAGCCGACGACGCCGGGGTCCAGGTGCTCGACCTCGGCTCGGCGGGAGGTGAACCAGGACCGCTGCGGCAGGTCACCGAGTCGGGACGGTTCATCGACGCCCTGCTCACCGAACTCGGCGAAGGAGTCAGGCCGCCGAGGGTCGTCGTGGTCGGCCACAGCGCCTTCGCCCTCACGGGCCCGCACTCCTCGCCGGAGCACCGGCTGGTCCACGGCCTGGTCGGCCACTGGCGCGAGAAAGGCGCCCGGGCCGTCGCCACCGCCGTCGATCTCGACGCCCCGTTCTCCCCGGACACCGACGACGCCCTGTGGCCGCTGCTCCTCGGCGAACTGCGGGCCGCCGAGCCCCCCGTGACGGTGGCCTACCGGGGCGGGCGCCGATGGGTCGCCGGCCCCGCGGAGGTGACGGGGACACCGGCCGGCCTGGCGTCGCTGCCGCGCGCCTGGGTCGTCCCCGGCGGGCTGCGGATGCCCGCGCTGCCCTACGCGTCCTACCTGTCCGCCGCCTTCGACGGCGCGGTCACCGTCAGCGAGTCGGTCGTCGCGGCCGACGGCGACCGCCCCGGTCTGCTCCGCTCGCTCGGCCCCGTGGCGGGCTCCGACGCGTCGGAGACCCTGGCGTGGCTGACCGGGCTGTGGCAGCGGCGCGCCAACGAGCCGTTCAGCGCCGTCGTGTTCATCGATCCGCCGGAGGACCGGCCGTCGGTCGAGCGCGCCCTGCTCAGTTCCTTCGCCGAGGCGTGTGTGGAGGCGGCGGCGGCCGAGGGGCTGCCCTGGCGGCTGGTGCGCTGGCGGCACCGGCCCGCGGGGGCCGGGCAGGCGGACGGCGACCCGGCCGAGGCCGCTGTCCGCCGGGGTGCCGCGGCCCTGGCGGTCGCCCTGGGCACCGGCGGCCACCCCGTCCTCACCGTCACGGTCACCGTCCCCGGCACGACGGCGGAGCGGCGCGTGCCCGATTCGGGTGCCACCGTCCCCGTACCACCGGAGGCGGACGACCGGAGCCTTCCGTCCCCGGACAACGGGCGGGCACGTCCTCCGCTCGGCACCCGGTACGCCGAGCCGCGCAACGACGTGGAACGGCGCGTGGCCGAGATCTGGCGCACGGCACTGGGCCTCGACGACATCGGAGTGGACGACAACTTCTTCGAACTCGGCGGTGAGTCCCTGCTGCTCATGCGCGTCATCGCCGAACTGCGCGAACAGTTCGCCGTCAACATGTCCATCCGGCAGCTGTACATCAATGACCGTCTGACCGTTTCCGGGATAGCCACCGTGCTGAAGGAGAGAACACAGTGACCTCGCAGATTCCCGTCGAGCCCGTTCCGGCCGTACTGCGCGTCCGGGAGCTGATGACCGCGGGCCTGCTGTCGCACGCCATCTCGGTCCTGTGCGATCTGGGCGTACCCGATGTCCTGGAGACCCCGCGTTCGCACGTGGAACTCGCCAAGGAGGTGAACGCCGACCCCGAGGGCCTGCTGCCGTTCCTGCGGGCGGCCTGCGCGGCCGGCGTGCTGGCCGAGCCGTCCCGCAGGAGCTTCGAACTGACCGAGCTGGGCCAGGTGCTGCGGGCCGACGACCCGCACAGCATCAAGGCCATGTGCTCCCTGACCTGCCGGGACGAGTTCAGCCGCACCTGGTCGGACTCCCTCCACACGGCCCGTACGGGCGGGCCCAGCTTCGCCGTCTCCCACGGCTCGACCTTCTTCGAGTACATGGCGTCGAACCAGGAGTTCGCGACCCTGTTCGACAGGGCGATGCAGTCCTCCGCCGCCGTGGACAACCTGCTGGCCGGATTCGACTTCTCCGGGGTCCGCCATGTGGTGGATGTCGGCGGTGGTCGCGGCACCATGCTGGCGGCCGTGCTCAAGCGGTACCCGACCCTGCGGGGCACCCTGGTCGATCTGCCGCACGTCGTGGGCAACGCGCGCAAGACGTTCGCCGCCGCCGGCGTGGAGGACCGGGTCACGCTGCTGCCGGGCAGCTTCTTCGACCCGATTCCCGGGGACGCGGACGTCTACCTGCTCTCCCGGGTGATCGGGAACTGGAACGACGAGGACTCGCTGCGCATCCTGCGGACGGTGCGCACCGCGATGCGCGCGGACAGCCAGTTGGTCGTGGTGGGAATGATGCCGAGCGAGAACGACCGCACGCACTACCCCCAGCAGCTCGACCTGTACATGTTCGCCCTGCTGGGGGCCCGTCTCCGGTCGTACGAGGAGTACCAGGACCTGTTCGCGCAGGTGGATATGGAGGCCACCGGCTGGTCGAACTTCCCCGACAGCGAGTCGGTCCTGCGGGCGCGGCTGACATGAGGTGAGACCCGGGCGGCGGCGCGGGCCCCGGCCGCCCGGGCGGCGCCCGACGCTCCCCGCGCCCGCCCGTACACCGGCCCGCCGACGTCAGGAGGTCACTCGCCGTGAGCCAGGAGCCCGTGCCCGCCCGTTCTCCGTCCGTCCTGTCCGTGCCCGCTCCTTCCCCGTCCCTCCGGCCCCCGGAGCACCCCTGCCCCGCGCGTGATCACGGCGCGGACATCCGGCCGCTCATGGCGAGCTTCCCCAGTGGGGTCGGTGTGGTCACCGCGTACGCCGAGGACGGCTCACCGTGGGGGATGACCTGCACCTCCCTGTGCGGTGTCTCCCTGGATCCACCCGTCGTGCTGGTGTGTCTGGGAACCGCGAGCCACACCCTGAAAGCGGTACGGAGCAGCGGGTCCTTCGCCCTCAACCTGCTGCACGCGCAGGGCCGCCGGACCGCCGAACTGTTCGCGTCCGGCGCGCCCGACCGGTTCGACCGCGTCAACTGGCGGGGCGGCGCCGGCACCGCGGGACCGCATCTGACCGAGGACGCCCGCGCCGTCGCGGACTGCTCCGTCGTCGGCGAGCAGGTCGTCGGCGACCACGCCGTGGTCCTGGGCGAGGTCTCGGCGGTGCGCACGGTGGGGCGGCAGCCGCCCCTGCTCTACGGGCTGCGCCGGTTCTCGGTCTGGCCGCACGTGGGGGAGGCCGCCCAGCCGTTCCATGACGTCGTCGGCTGACGGGTCATCGGGTCCGCCCGCGTCCGCGCCGGTTCGCGGGAATCCGGGGGCGGCCGACCCTTGTGAGGAAATACGGCATGGGGGTATACATGGAGGCGACCTAGAGATACCCCTCAGGGGTATGAATGCCTTCAGGAGGAAACCCATGTCGTCGTCGTGCTGTACACCCGAGGGAAGCTGCCACACCGGTTCGGCGGCGGAGCCCAAGGCCGCCACGGCCGCCACGGAGAGCCGGACCGTTGTCCACCAGGTCAACGGAGTGGGCAGCGCCCACTGCCAGGGTGTGGTCACCCGGGCG
This sequence comes from Streptomyces sp. NPDC088124, assembly GCF_040685895.1. Taxonomy (NCBI): domain Bacteria; kingdom Bacillati; phylum Actinomycetota; class Actinomycetes; order Kitasatosporales; family Streptomycetaceae; genus Streptomyces; species Streptomyces sp. NPDC088124. Next base: position 46,310 of record NZ_JBFBJB010000049.1, read on the forward strand.
ATCGCCGGGGTCGACGGAGTGCTCTCGGTCGAGACCGAGATCGGCACCGGTCTGGTCACCGTCACCACCGGTGGCGTGGTCGAGGACGACCTGATCGCCAAGGCGCTCGACGACGCCGGTTACGAGTACGCCGGCCGCGTGTGACGTCAACAGCCGTCAGGGCCGGTGTGCTGCGCGCCCCAGACGGCTGCGCGTGCTCGGTCGAACCGCTTCGGCCGGTGTGCCGCGCGGCCGGACGGGAGGCGGAGTCCGGCCGCGCGGCGGCGGCGTCGGGGCGGACCGGGTCGGGGCGGCCGCGCCGGGGCCGCTCAGCCGGCCGCCGCGGCCGCCTGCTTGGCGCGTGCGGCCCTGATGGCGGCGCGCCGGTCCGTGAAGGCCGTCGCCTTGGTGTCCAGCCGGCCGGTGAAGGCGGCGAGTTCCTCGCGGGCGGCCTCGCCCTCGGGGCCGAACCCCTCGCGTTCGAAGACCCGCAGGGTGCGCAGGATCGGCATCAGCACACTGTCGTGGTGGAGCCGCAGGTCGTAGATGCCCGCGAGGGCGATCTGCGCGGACTTCCGGCCGAAGTCCTTGATGGTGGAGCCGGGCATCTCGAAGCCGGTGACGACATCGGCGACGGCGCGCATCGTGGTGTCCGGGGCCAGTTCGAACGCGGCGTCGACGAGAGAGCGGTAGAAGACCATGTGCAGGTTCTCGTCGGCGGCGATCCGGGCCAGCAGCGCGTCGCACACCGGATCGGTGCTGACCCGGCCCGTGTTGCGGTGCGAGATCCGGGTGGCCAGTTCCTGGAACGCCGCGTAGGTGATGGCGTGGAGCGCGCTGAAGCCGTCGGGCCGGTCGTACCCGGCCGACATGTGGACCATCCTGGCCCGTTCGAGGGCGCGCGGGTCGACCGCCCTGGTGGCGAGGAGGTAGTCGCGCAGCGCGATGCCGTGACGGGCCTCCTCGGCGGTCCAGCGGTTGACCCAGGTGCCCCAGGCGCCGTCCTTGCCGAACTGCGCGATGGCGAAGTGGTAGCCGGGCAGATTGTCCTCGGTCAGCAGGTTGACGATGAGGGAGGTACGGGCCACCTCGGGGAGCGTCGCCTCCTCCTCGGTCCAGGCCTCGCCTCCCAGTGGGCCCTCGAAGTCGCGCGCCCGGCTCCACGGCACGTACTCGTGCGGGAACCACTCCTTGGCCACCCCGAGGTGCCGGTGGAGGTTGGCCTCCACCACGGGCTGGAGCTCGTACAGCAGTGCCGATTCGGCGCGCTCGGCGGATCGGTCGGACAGGCGTGGAGGCACAGGTCTCGCTACCCTTCATGTTCTTTCACTCGCGTGTCGGATCTGTCTGTTTCCGCGTCCCCCGCTCGCCGTCCCTGTGCGGGGCGGGCGACGCCGGAGGGCTGTTCAGGCGGCGCGGCCGCGGATGCCCACCGCCGCCACGGCGGCGACCGCGGAGCCCGCCGCGCAGGCCAGGAAGACCTGGAGGTAGCCGGTGTCCGCCAGCACGCTGTGCCGGGCCAGGATCGCGGCGAGCGCGGCGATACCGAACGCCCCGCCTACCTGACGGGCCGTCATCAGCAGCCCCGTACCGGAGGCGAAGCGGTCCTCCGGCAGGGAGCCCGCCGCCGCGTTGGAGATCCCGGTGAGCGCCATGCCGATGCCCGCGCCCGCGACGATGCCGATCGGCAGCCACAGCGAGAGGTAGTGGCGCTCGTCGTCGAGCAGGAAGAACATCGCCGCGCAGGATCCGGCGAACAGTACGGCGCCGGCCAGCGCGGCCGCCCACTGTTTGGCCGGCCCGACGCGCCGGCCGACGACCACGGCGCCCGCCGCCGCGCTGAAGGCCCCGGGCGAGACCGCGAGTCCGGCCTTCAGCTCCGAGTAGCCCCAGACGGCGTTGAGGAACAGCAGGGTGCTGAGCAGATACGCGTACATCGCGGCGCCGAAGAACAGCACGGTCACATTGGTCGCCGCGAACGGCCGGCTGCGCCAGAGCTGCCACTCGACCGCGGGCGAGGGGTGCCGCAGGGAGAGCAGCAGGGCCACGGCGCTCAGCACGGCCCCACCGATCAGCAGGCCGAGTACCGACCCGCTGCCCCAGCCCCAGTCGCTGCCCTGGGTCACACCGAAGACGACGCCGCCCAGACCGAGGCCGAGGCACACCGTACCCACCGGGTCGGGCAGTGTGCGTCCGCTCGGCGGGTCGGTGGCCAGGCCGAGGGCGCCGACCAGGACGATGGCGAGCCCGATGGGCAGATTGATCAGAAACACACTGCGCCAGCCCCACACGTCGACCAGCAGCCCGCCGAGGCTGGGACCCACGGCGGCGGCCATGCTGCCGATCGCGCCCCACACGCCCACCGCGACGGCCCGCCGGGCGGGCGGGGTGTGTGTCAGTACCAGCCCGAGGGCCGACGGTGTCATCCCGGCGGCGGCGACGCCCTGCAGGGCACGGGCGGCGATCAGTGTGTTCAGGTTGGGCGCGAGTCCGCTCACCACGGAGGCGAGGACGAACAGGGAGGTGGACCAGAGGAACAGCCGCCGCTGTCCGATGACGTCCGCGATCCGGCCGGCCACCGCGAGCAGCGCGGCGAAGACCACGGCGTACCCGGTGATGACCCAGGTCAGGTTGGGCAGCGACGCGTCCGGGAAGCTCTCCTGCAGATCCGCGAAGGCGATGTTGACGATCGTGGTGTCGAGGATCGAGAGGAAGGCGGCACCGGACGCGGCCAGCAGAGCGAGCCGTGCGGCCTTGCCCGCCGTGTCGCCGGGCGGAGCGCCCGCCGCCTCGTCGACGGGCGACGGGGATGGGGTGGCCGTCATCCGTGGATTCCTTCCGTGTGGGGACCGCGGCGGCCGGTGAGGTGCGCCGCGCTGGATGGACGAACGATCGTGCATGTTTATGCCCGCCCTATGAAACACCGCGCGCCTGGTGAGCGCAAGGGGCGCAAGGGAGGTATTCCGGACGGGTTTCGGTGGACTCGGAGATGTTATATAAACGACCGTGCGTTTAGTTTTATTCATCCGATCGCGAGGAGCCCGTTGACCGTGGAAGCCATTCCTGACGCCGGCGCCCCGGCGTACGAGGCCGTCGAGCCGACCGGTGCTGAGATCCAGCAGTTCTGGTGGCTGCACGACGCGCGCTGGTACCAGGGCGTGCTGCACCGCTTCGGGCAGGAGGCGGCGAACGAGATCAACGCCGAGGCCGTCCGGTTCGTGGGCCGCCGGGTCGCCTCCTGGTACAGCCGGTCGCGCCCTTCGAAGGAAGAGCCGTCGGCCGCCGAACTGGCCGCGCAGGTCGCCGACCTGCTGGCGCTGATGGGGTCGAACGGCCGCTCGGAGGTCGCCCAGCAGGTGCTGGACGACGACGAGTGGGAGACCGTCGTCGGCAAGAGCTTCCCGCTGCTCATGCTGCGGGCCGCCGGGACGCTGGAGGGGTACGAGTGCCCGTGCCTCGAACTGCGGGCCGGATGGTTCGAGGGGCTGCGGGTCCCGGTGCGCGACAGCTGCGTCGAGTGCCAGCGCACCACGGGTTCCGTCTGCCGGTTCAAGGCACGGATCCTGCGGGACGGTGAGGACGGCAGTGCCGTGAGCGAGGACGCGAAGGCCCACGCGGACTGACCGGCGGGCCGGGCACGGCAGGCGCGCCCCCGGACACACTGGGCGGGCGCGCCGGAGACGCCGTGCGCGCCGGACACAGCAGGCGGGCGCCGGACACACACCGTGTGCGCCGGACGCGACAAGTGCGCGCGGGAGCCGTGCGCGCCGGACACAACACCCGCCCGCCGGCACCGCCGTGCGCGCCGGACGCAACGGCCGTGTGTCGGACGCACCGCGGGGCGGGGCCCGGAGAGATCACCGACCGGTCATCTCTCCGGGCCCCGCCCCTGGTTCCCGGACGGCCGTGTGTTCCCCGGCCGTCCGGGGTGTCCGTCAGATACCGCCGCCCTTCAGGACCCGTTCCACCAGCATGGGCGCCGCGCCCGTGTAGTGGGCCGGGTCGAGGAGTTCGGCCAGCTCGCCGGGGGAGAAGTGGCCGGACAGTTCCGGTGTCTCCGCCACGACATCGGCCAACGGCCGGTGGGTGGCGGCGGCCCGCGCCGAGACCCGGCTCATCAGCTCCTTCGCCGCGGCCTTGCCGAGCGCCGGCGCCAGTACCGCCGCCAACCGCTCGGAGGCGATCATCCCCCCGGTGAGGGCGATATTGGTCCCCATCCGTTCCGGGAACACCTCCAGCCCCTCGACCAGTTCACGCGCCGAGTGCGCGGCGCCGCCCGTCAGCCGCAGACACTCCCGCAGCGGCTGCCACTCCGCATGCCACGCCCCCGCCGACCGTTCGTCCTCCGAGAGCAACGCCCCCATCAGCACGCTCGCGTACGCGGGGAGTTGCAGGGCCGCCGCCCTGATCAGCGTCGCCAGCGCCGGATTGCGCTTGTGCGGCATCGCCGAGGACACGCCGCGGCCGGTGGCGGCGGGCTCGGCCACCTCCGCCGTCTCCGTACGGGAGAGCAACTGCACATCCACCGCGATCTTGCCCAGCACGCCTGCGGTCAGGGCGAGTTCGGAGGCCAGGGCCGCGACGGGCGCCCGGGTGCTGTGCCAGGGCGCCACCGGTTCCGCGAGCCCCACCTCCGCCGCGAACCGCCGCATCAGACGCGCCGCGTACCGCTGCGGATCGGCGCCCTCGCCCGCACCCGCGTCCCGTTGCGCGTATTCGAGGTACCCCGCCAACGTCCCCGCCGCGCCGCCCAGTTGCGCGGGCAGCCCACCGTCGAGCAGCCCGCGCAGCCGGGCCGCGCAGCCGTCCACCGACAGCAGCCAGCCGGCCGCCTTCAGCCCGAAGGTGGTGGGTACGGCGTGCAGCCCCAGGGTGCGCCCGGCCATGAGCGTGTCCCGGTGCCGGTCGGCGAGCAGCCGCAGCGCCGCCCCGAGCGCGTCGAGGTCCCCGACCAGGATCTCCAGCGTCCGCCCGGCCACCAGCATCAGCGCGGTGTCCAGGATGTCCTGGCTGGTCGAGCCCCGGTGGACGTAGTCGGCGGCGGCCGGATCGTCGGCGGCGACCACGGCCGTGAACGCCTGGACCATCCCCACCACCGGATTGGCCGCGCCCCGCCCGGCGCGCGCGACCGCCACCAGGTCCAGCCGTTCCGCCACCGCCGCCGCGGTGATCGTACGGGCGGCCGAGGCGGGCACCACGCCCAGCTCCGCCTGGGCCCTGACCAGCGCGGCCTCGGCGTCCAGCAGCGCCTGGAGACAGGCGCTGTCGGAGGTCGCCGCCTCGGCCGGGGTGCCGGCGCGTACCGGGCTGAGGATCCCGGAGTCGAGGTCCGCCGCGGGGACCGGGGGTGAACTCATCGGTGAACTCCTCATCTCAGGGCCGCCTGCACCGTCGTGGCACCCACGGCCGGACTCTCCGCGAGGGCCAGCACCGCCCGCGCGAGCGCGTCGGAGTCCTGCAGCGTCACGGAGTCGACCCCGGGCCGGATCCCCGCGGCGGTCGCCCAGTGCACCGACTCGGTCGGCACACCGAAGACGAAGCGGCGCGGATGCGGCGTCCCCGACGCGTCCAGGAGGTGGAACGGCGACGCGGAGACGGCCACCCCGCCGGTCCGGTACGCGTAGCCGTCCGGGTCGGTGATGTCGTACGTGCGGCACTGCCCGTCGGCGAGCAGCTGGAGCAGCAGCGGATCCGCCGTCGCCGACACGTCGACCTCGGGCAGCCGCGCCTCGATCAGGGTCGTGGCACTCAGCCGGGACCCCGGCACGGCGGGGGACCGTACGGTGAACACCCGGGCGTTCTCGTCGGTGGCCACCTCGGCCTCCGGGCCGAGCACCCGGAGCACCCCCGCCTCGATCAGGGCCACCGCCTCCTCGATCCGCCGAGCCGGCGGACCGATCGACAGGAACGCGTTGAGCGGGGTGTACCAGCCGTCGAGGTCGTCCCTGCGGGACCGGCCGGTCAGCCCGCCGTGGTCGATGACCAGCCGTATCTCGTTGCGCAGATCGCGCAGCACATCGAGCGCGGCCTTCAGCGGCCCGTCCACGTTGCCGGCCCTGGCCGCCGCCAGGTCGTCCCGCAGATGACCGAGCAGCCACGACGTGAACTCCTCCGGCGAGGCGAAGTTCCGCCCCAGGTACGGCCGCGCGACGCGCTCCCAGTCCCAGCGGTCTCCCGGCGCCACCCCGGCCAGGTCGAGGACGCGGCCCTCCTCGGCCCGGTCCCTGGCGCCGAGATACACGTCCCGCAGCGCCCGCGCCCCGGTGGTGTCACCGGTCGAGGCCAGCAGGGCGGTGTAGTAGACCGTCTCGACCTCCTTCGCGATCAGCGGCCACAGATCGGCCCGGAAATCGAGCCCGCCGCTCCGGGCCCGCTGCCGCAGCCCGTCCACCACCTCCGGGGTCAGCACCGCCGGCGTATGGCGGCCGTGCGCTCCCTTCTGGTTCTCGCCGCGCGAGTGGAAGGGCAGACCGCGGCGGGAGCAGGCGACCATCACCGGCTCACGCCCCGACGGCCGGTAGGCGAGCCCGCCGGGCCCCCGGACGAACTCCCCGCCCCGGCCCAGGGTGAACAGGGCCATGTAGTCGAAGAAGTTGAGACCGAGACCGAGCAGCGCCACCGTCTCCCCGGGACGCACCTCGGACAGGTCCACGTCCGCCGGGTTCGCGGGAGCCACGTAGCGCAGCTCGTTCCGCTTGGCGAAGTCCCCCCGGGCGAACTGCTCGGCCGACCCCCGTACCGGCACATGCCCCTGGGCCAGCACCACCGCGTGCAGCCCACCGAGCACCGTGCCGTTCTCCAGCCGTACGCTCTGCGGGCCGCCCGGCCCCTCGTCGCGCAGCGCGACCGCGCGGGACTTGTGCACCACGGTGCTGACCCGGCCGCGCGCCGACGTCAGCACCCGCCGGAAGACCCACTCCAGATAGTGGCCGTTGAGGGAGCGGGACGGATACGAGTCGGGTCCGAGCGAACCCGCCTCGGCCAGCACCGCCTCGTCGTACGGACCGGTCTCGCCGAGGTCGTACGGCCCCTGTCCGGTGAGGGCGCGCGCCCACTCGTACAGGCTGGGGCCCGGGGCCAGCGGGCCCCGCATCCGTACGCTCTCGTCGGTGAACATCGTGACCTGGGAGGCGACGGTGTTCATCAGCAGATGCGGTGACTGACCGGTGCGCCAGACGCGGCCGGCGCCCGGCGGGTACGGATCGACCACATGCACGGTGACGGAACCGCGGTGCCCTTCGGTGTTGGCACAGAGCCGTTCGAGGACCGAGAGGCCCCGTGGCCCCATGCCGACGAGACAGACATCGAGCCGATCCGCGTCCATGGTCGCTCTCCTCTCAGGTATCCGGGCGTGTCCCCGCACTCCTCGCGCGAGCGCCGCGGTCAGGCGCGCGGAGCCCGTGCGCCGGCGCTCCGCGTCCTGACCGCTGACATCGCGCAGGGCGTCCCGGACCGCGTCGAGATCCCGGGCCACCTCTTCCAGCACCTCCTCGACCGCGGGGGCGTTGGAGGCGAGGATCTCCGACCACAACGCCGCGTCACCGGCGGCGATCCGGGTCATGTCGCGTACCCCCTGGCCCGCCAGCCGCAGCTGCGACTCGTCGCCCGCCACCAGCCGGGCCGCGAGCAGACTCGACACCAGATGGGGGGTGTGCGACGTCAGCGCGACGGCCCGGTCGTGGTCGGCGTGTGCCATCGTGAGCGGAGTGGCCCCGCACAACTCGGCCAGCCGGGTGGCGTGTTCCAGAGCCTCGGTCCGCGAGTGGTGTGAGGGGGCCAGCACCCAGGGGCGGTTGTGGAACAGATCCGCGCGCGCGGCGCCCGGCCCCGACTGCTCCCGGCCCGCCATCGGATGCCCGCCCACATAACGGGTGAGATCACATCGCAGTTCGGTCGCGGCCTGCTGGGGAATCGACTTCACACTGGCCACATCGGTGAAGTAGGTGGCAAGCTGACCCTGTTGCTGCTCCCTGAGCACAGCGGCCGTGCTCAGGGGCGGTACCGCGATCACCGCCAGGTCCACGGGGGTGCGGGGAGCGCCGGCGATCCCCGCACCCAGCGACTCCGCGACCCGCGCGGCCTCCGGATCCCGGTCCAGCAGATAGGTGGTCACGCCCCGGCCCCGCAGGGCCAGGGCGACGGAGGTCCCGATCAGGCCGGTGCCGACCACCGCGACCGTACGCATCAGCTGCTGCGCCACAGCACGGGGCAGTACCGCGGGTCGGCGTAGTCGGGCCGGCCCTGCGCGTCCCGGCGCACCAGCACGTCGTGGTTGTAGTGGACCTCGCTGCCGTCGGACCGGGTGAAGGGGCGGTAGCGGTTCTCGCCGTCCTGGAGGTGGAAGGAGATCGCGCGGCGCGGCCTGTCACTGCGGTTGGCACCACTGCCGTGGTAGGTCAGGCAGTGGTGGAAGCTGACATGGCCCTTGGGGATGTCCATCGCCACCTTGCGCACCTCGACACCGTTGTAGGCGGCGTTCTCCGTGAGCATGGCGTCCAGCTGACCGCGGTCGCGCTCGGCGAAGTGCAGCGAGGTCTGGTCGTTGGCGGAGGTCTCCTTCCAGCGGTGGCTGCCGTCCACCATGGTGATGGTGCCCATCTCCTCACCGCAGTCGTGGAAGGGGATGAACGCGGTCAGCATCCGCTCCGAGGTGGAGTTGGCCCAGTAGTGCCGGTCGAAGTGCCAGGGCACGATGTTCGACGTCTCTTCCCGCCGCGGCGGCTTGAAGATCAGTGTGGACTGGAAGACCCGGATCTCCCGGGCGCCCGCCAGCAGCGCGGCCGTGGCGCCCAGCAGCGGTTTGCCGAGGATCCGGCCGATGGTGTCGTCCTCGTAGTGGATGTAGTCGTTGTGCCGCTGTACGGGGCCGTCCTCGGGCTTCCAGGAGGCGAGCTTGGGCGGGCGCACCGGCAGGGTGTTGTCGCGGTGGCCGGCGTAGTAGCGCTCGCTGGCCGCCTCCAGGGTGTCGATCTCCTCGTCGGTGAAGATCTTCTTCGACAGGTACCAGCCGTGTTCCTGGTACGCGATGATGTCGTCGTCGGTGGGGAGCAGCTCACGCTCCGCGTCGGTCAGTGTGAACAGCGGGGAATCCTCGGAAGACACTGTCATCCTTTGCTCGTTCGTCGTGGTGCCGTCGTTCGTCCGGGGCCGGGCGCCGCGCGCCGGGAGGGATGTCGTGACGGGTGCCGGGACGGGTGCCGGGACGGGCGGCCGGCCCCGCGCATCCGCTCACGTGGTGACGCGCTCCCGGGCCTTGGCCTCGTAGAGGGCCTTGATGTTGCCGCTGCCGAAGGTGCGGGCACCGTGCCGGTCGATGACCTCCCAGAAGAAGGTCCGGCGGATGTGCATGGACTGGGCGAAGATCTGGAAGACCTCGCCCCAGTGGTCCCGGTCCACCAGCACGTTCGTCTCGCGCAGCGCCCCCAGGTCGAGCTCCGGGCGGCCGAGGCGCCCCTCCAACTCGGTGTAGTAGGTGTCGGGCGTCTGCAGGAACGCCACCCCGCGCTGCTCCAGTGTCCTGACCGTGCCGACGATGTCATCGGTGAGCAGCGCGAGATGCTGCACACCGGCACCGCCGTGCCGGGCCAGGAATTCGTCGATCTGGCCGGGCTTGCGGCCGACGACCGGCTCGATCAGCGTGAAGGTGATCTTCCCGCTGGGGCTCTGCACCACCTTGGAGTTCATGGCCTGCTCGCCGACCTCGATGAACTCCTCGAAGATCTGCGAGAAACCGAAGACCTTCTGGTAGTACTCCACCGTCGGCGACAGTTCCCCGGCGGGCAGACAGACCGCGGCGTGGTCGAGCACCGCCAGCAGCGGCGGCTCCTGCGCGGCGGGGCCGGACGGCACCATCTCCATCACACCCGGCAGGAACTCCTCGGGGTCACCGGTCCGCTCGACGAAACGGTGTGTCACATCCCCGAAACCCGCCACGCTCGCGGTGACCACACGGGCCCCGCACCGCTCCAGCACCCTCGGCTCCTCGGCCACGGCCGCGCCCTGGGCGACGGCGGTCTCGAACGCGCCCCTGGTGTCCGCCACCGAGAAGGCGATCGTCGCCACGCCGTCGCCGTGCCGCGCGGTGTATACGGCCGCCGGGTCCTCGGGGTCGAGCGCGGAGGTCAGAAGGACCCGTATGTCCCCCTGTACGAGCAGCAGCGAACGCCGCCCCGGCAGTCCCGTTTCGGGACCCGCCTGGCCCTGGACGCGGAACCCGAAGGCGAAGCAGAGAAAGTGCGCCCATTGCTGGGCGTCACCCACAAAGAATTCGACGTGGTCAATTCCGTCAATGTCCACGGACGTTCCTCACCTTTTCTTTTCTTCCGGTTTCTCTCGGACTCTCGTTCTGTTCACGTCGGTCAGGACCGCTTTTTCCGGGTGGAGGCGGTGCCGAGCAGCACGCTGACGTTGTGACCGCCGAAAGCGAAGGAATTGCTCAGCGCGGCTTCGACCCGCTGCTTCCTGGCACCGCCCCGTACGTGGTCCAGCTCGCACTGGGGGTCCACCTCGTCCAGGTTGTGCGTGGGCGGCAGGGTGCCCCGGGCGACGGCCAGCGCGGACACGGCCGCCTCCACCGCGCCCGAACCGCCGAGCAGATGCCCGGTCATGGACTTGGTGCCGCTGACCGCGGGCGACCGTTCGCCGAAGACGGACCTGATGGCCCTGGCCTCCGCGATGTCGCCCAGCTTGGTCGCCGTCCCGTGCGCGTTGACGTAGCCGACGTCGTCCGGCACGAGCCCGCCGGAGGCCAGCGCGTTCCGCATGCTGCCCGCCGCGCCCTCCCCGTCGGGCCGCGGTGTGGTGGGCCGGTGGGCGTCCGTCGTGACCCCCCACCCGAGCAGGTCGGCGTATCCGGCCGCGCCGCGTCCGTCCGCGTGTGCGGCCCGCTCCACCACCAGGACGCCGGCGCCCTCCGAGAGGACGAATCCGTTGCGGGCCCGGTCGAAGGGCCTGCTGGCGCGCTCGGGGTCCTCCCAGCCGTGCGCCAGCGCCTTGGCGTGCGCGAAGGCCAGCGCGGACGTCGGGTTGAGCGGCGCCTCGGCGCCGCCGCAGACCACGACATCGGCCTCGCCGTACCGGATCAGCCGGGCCGCCTCCACCACCGCGTGGGCGCCGGCGGAACAGGCCGTCGCGATGGCCGCGCTCCAGCCCCTGATCCCGTGCTTGATGGCGATCCGGGCCGCCGCCATGTTCGGCAGCATCCCGGGCAGCAGATAGGGGCTGATCGCGGTCGCGCCCCGCTCGGCGCGCGCCGCGGTCTGCGCCTCGTACGTGGTCAGTCCGCCGGCCCCGCTGGAGACCACGACCGCGACCCGGTGCGGGTCCACGTCCCGGCCCACGACGATGCCCGAGTCGGCGAGAGCGTCGTCGGCGGCGGCCAGCGCCATCAGGACGTAACGGTCCACCAGCCGTCCCTCACTGGGCGGCAGTACCTCGGCGGCGGTGATGTCGGGGGCGAGCCCCGCCACGTCGACGGTCCCGTCCAGCAGGTGGCCGGCGGGCGGACGGCGCAGCCCCGACTTGGTGTGGCAGAGCGCGTCGAAGGTGTCGGACGCGCCCCGGCCGAGCGAGGTGAACGTACCGAGACCGGTGATGACGGCGCCGGCGCCCGGGGCGACGGAGGTGCTCATACCGCGCCCACCGCCTCCGCGCGCAGGTCCGTGCCGGACCCGACGGGCAGTTCGCCCTTGAGGTAGCGCTCCCGCAGCAGCACCTTGCGGACCTTGCCGGTGGGGCCGAGCGGGATGAGGTCGGGATCGACCACCACGACCCGCGCGACGGTCCGCGCGACATGCTCCTCCAGCGCCGCCAGCACCTCCTTGGCCCGGTCCTCCTCGGGGACCGTCCTGGCCTCCCCGGCCGCGGGGACCAGCAGGACCGAGGTGGTGACCTGGTCGCCGTCGCGGACCGCGACGACGGTGCATTCGAGGATCCCGGGACAGCGCGCGAGGATCCGCTCCTCCGACGCGGCGGTGAACAGCTTCTCGCCGCCGGGGAGTTCGACCGCGTCCACCGCGCGGTCCACATGGAAGTAGTAGCCCGCCTCGTCGCGGTAGACCAGGTCGCCGGTGAGGAAGTAACCGTCCCTGCGGGTCCGGTAGGTGGTCACCGAGTCGTTCCAGTAACCCAGCGCCAGCGTCGGCGCGTTGACCCCGAGCTGACCGACCTGTCCCGGGCCGAGGTGCTCTCCCTCGTCGCTGATGACCGTCACGTCCGAGAAGGTGTGCGGCTTGCCGATGCAGCGGCCGTACCGGTTGGTCTCCGGGGTGTGGGTGATGAAGAACTGCGAGTGGCCCATCTCGGTGGAGCCGAGGCCGTCGATGAAGAACGAGCCCGGCCGCCGCACGACGCCCTGGGCGGTGGCGGTGCTCCGGTTGCCCACCGCGACCAGCCGCCGTACGTGCGCCTCGTGCGCGCAGTCCCCGGTGTTCCACCAGGCGCGCACGGAGTCGAGGTCGCGCGCCGCCAGGTCCTCGCCGGCCAGCTCCGACCAGGTCGCGGCGAAGCCGAGCACGGCCTCGGGCCGCCAGCTCTCGATGGCGTCGAGGACGACCGTGCCGTCCTGGCGGGACACCAGCGCCAGCTGGACGCGGTTGCACAGCGCCAGGTTGACCGCGATGACCGTCGCGGCGTGGGCGGCCGGCAGCGCGCCGAGCATCCGGTTCAGGCCCTGCCCCTTGGGCAGCGAGAGCCGGTGGCGGACGGAGGCGAAGAGGCTGTGGTGGGAGTGGGCGACCGCCTTGGGCAGCCCGGTGGTCCCGGACGAGTGGGTGATGACGACCGGTTCCGTGCCGTGATGGCGGTACGGGGCCGGCGCGTCGGCCGGCTTCCCCGCGCCCAGTCCGGACACGTCGCCCAGCAGCGGTGTGCCCGTCTCGTGCCCCGCCAGCTCGGCGGCGTGGGCCGCGTCGGCGAGCACGCCCACGGCGCGGAGCCGCTGGATGTACTTGGCCGCGGTCGCCCCGGGCACCCGCCCGTTGACCAGGGCGGGGATGGCGCCGATGCGGGCGAGCGCCAGATAGCTGAGCACCTGGTCGGCGGCGGCGGAGACATAGACCGCGACCGGGTCACGGGGCCTGATGCCCCAGGCGTGCAGGGTGGCCGCCCGTGCCGCCACCCGTTCCCCCAGCTCGGCCAGGGTGAAGGGTTCCCAGGCGGGGTGCCCGTCCACCTCGGTGTCGAAGGTCAGTGCCGGCGCGTCCAGGCCGATGCCCTTGGCGACGAGTGTGGTCAGCGCGTTGCCGACCCCGAGCGCCGGGTCGGCCGCGAGTTCCGCGCGGTCGTTCTTGGCGTTCATGCCGTGTCTCCCCTCTGCGTCTGCTGCTCCCCAGCGGGTGGGGACTTTCTCGGTCGACCCGTGGTGCGGGGCCGCGGCCCCGGCCGGTGTCCCGGTGCCGCACAGCACACGGGGCACCGGCCGGGCGCGGCCCGGTGCTCACTCGGCGGCGGCGGAGACGGTCCTGGCGGCGGCCACCCGGTCCACGATCTCCTTGACCAGGCCGGCGACGGTGAGCAGCGCCACGGTCTCCATCTCGTCCTCGTCGAACTTGACGCCGTAGGCGTCCTCCACCTGGATCGCGATCTCGGCCACGGACAGCGACTCCAGATCCAGTCCGGCCGGGCCCAGCGGGGTGTCGCCGGTCACGTCCGTGACGTCGTAGTTCATGTTCTCGAGGGCGGTGACGATGAACTGGTGAACCTCTGCGGTCATTTGATTGACTTCCCTTCATGGATGGACGCCCGGGGCCGGCCCCGGACACGGTGACGGTGCTGTGGTGCACGACGGACGGCGACGAGCGCGGCAGGGCACGCGCCCTGCTGGTGCGGCAGGTCGCCGCGGTGCTCGAAGTGGACCCGTCCGCGATCTGGATGGAGCGCGAACCCGGCGGCCGGCCGGTCATGGCCGGGGCGGCCGAGGGTGTGCGGGTGAGCATGAGTCACACCCGGGGCGCGCTGGCGGTGGCGTTCTCCGCCGGCGGTCATGTGGGTGTGGATGTGGAGGCGCTGCGGGTGCTGCCCGGTCGGGCGCTGGCCCGGCGGTGGCTCGACAAGGCCGAGGCCGCGTGGGTGGGCGCGCTGCCGGAGAGCGAACGGTCCGTGGGTTTCCTGTGGTTGTGGACACAGAAGGAAGCGGTCGGCAAGGCGCTGGGGCTGGGGCTCAGGGCCGGCGGGATGAGCCGCCGGATGCCCTCGCCGGGCCGGTGGCCGCTGATCGCGGGGGCCTCGCCCGTACCGCTGGAGCTACCGGACGATCCGGGTACGGCCGCGGACGCGGCGCTGGTCGTCGGTGGGAGTCATGTCGTCGGCGTGGCCGTCCGCGGCGCGGGCGGGACCGCGGCACGCGTCGAGGTCCGCCAGGTGACGTCCCGTACATCGGGTTGATCCGCTACATCGGGTTGATCCGTAGCCGGGCGGGGTCCTCCTGAGCCGGTTCCCGCCGTCCGCCCGGGCGCTCATACCCCGGCTCCGGCTCTGGCCGCCGCGCGCAGGGCCGCCACCTGGCGCAGCGGCTTTCCGGTGGCCGTCCTGGGGAGTTCGGACAGGACGTGCAGGGTACGCGGCCGCTTGTACGGGGCGAGCCGCGCCGCGAGGGCCTGGGAGAGGCTGCCGGCCGAGACGGCACTCCGCACGAGGACGAAGGCCTCGATGCCCGCCTCGTGGACGACGACGGCGTCGGCCACGTCGGGCAGTGCGCAGAGGGCGGCCTCGACCTCGGTGAGATCGACCTTGAGCCCACCGATGGAGATCTGCGAGTCCAGCCGGCCGTTCACGGTCAACAGGCCCGTGTCCGGGTCGAGATGACCCGCGTCGTTGGTGCGCAGCCAGCCGTCCACGTAGCGGGTCGGGTCGACCTGTCCCACGTACGGGGAGGCCGCGAGGCCGAGCAGGATCTGGTTGTCCTGGACGCGCACCGGGAGCCCCGGGACCGGGGTGAGTCCGGGCAGGGTGCCGCCGGTGATGTCGGTGGCGATCACCCCGGCCTCGGTCATGCCGTACATCGCTCCGAGTCCGGCGCCGTACCCCGTGGTGAACCGCTCCCTGACCGTCTCCTTGAGGATTTCCCCACCGGTCACCATCCGTACCAGCTGGGGCAGTCGGGGCGGTGACTGCACAGCGGCCAAAACGGACGCCTGGGAGGGCACACCCAGCAGGGTGGTCGGCTCGGGATCGAGCGCGACGGCCCGGAAGACGGAGTCGGCGGTGTGCCGGGTCGGCAGGACGATCCGGACGCCGGCGGCGAGGCCGTAGAGGAGGCCGCCCACCAGTCCGAGCACATGCACGATCGAGGCCAGTAGGACGATCCGCTCGCCCCGGCGGGGGAAACCGTCGAGCCGGCTGTACCGCTCCACCTCCGCCAGCAGGTCACCGACCGTGCGGCCGATCACCTTGGAGGGGCCGGTGGAGCCCGAGCTGAGCTGGAGCAGCGCGTGCGGCGTGCGGGCCGGCCGGCCGCCGCGCAGCGGTGTGACGCGCGTGGATATCTCGAAAAAACCCCGCAGGGTGCCCGGGACGTCCCCGACCGGCTCCACCACCAGCTGCGGGCCGAGTCTCGCGATGGCCCGGCCCACCTCGTGGGTCGTCAGCCGGTAGTCGAGCAGGGCGACCTGGGCCCCGATCCGCCATCCGGCCAGCATCGCGATGACGCAGTCGAGCGAGGGCGGCAGGCGCAGTGCCAGCGCCCCGCCCCTGGCCAGCCCCGCGGCGGCGAACCGCGCGTGCTCTTCGGCCACCAGTCGGCGTAACTGTCCCCGGCTCACGGGGCCGCCCAGATGGAGCACGATGTCTCCGTCCGAACCGCCGAGTAATATCTCGTCCACCCACGCGCCGTCCTCGCACACCGGGTGGCGCGGTTCCGTATCCCTCACGGATATCTCACCTATTCCAATTCCACGGCGATATCGTTCCGCCGCTACCGGTTCCCCTGCCGACAATCCGTAGTGTCTATCGTTACTGCCGGGTAGGCAAGTAAAGAAATTCTATCCGGTCTGGCGTGTCGTTGATTTGGAGATGTCACGAATTTTGGCATGCGGGGAATGGATTCGGGCATGCGGAAAAACTCACCCCTAACAATCGGGTGAGAATAAAATCAATGGCATGCTCCGGCGCGGAAGGCCGTTCCGGGAATAGCCTTTCCTATGGCCGTACGACGCCGGACCGGTTCAGCTCCCGGATTCCGGAAGCCCCCATCAGCGCCATCGTCTCGTCGAGTTCGCCGGTCAGCAGGCGCAGCACCGAGGCGGCGCCGTCGCCGCCGGAGTGTGTCAGCCCCCACAGGACGGGCCGGCCGACGAATACGGCGCTGGCCCCCAGACAGAGGGCCTTGACGATGTCGGTGCCGCTGCGGACGGCGCCGTCGAGGACGACGGGACATCGCCCGCCGACGGTGTCGACGATGTCCGGCAGGACATCCACGGCGTCCACGGCGGAATCGAGTTGCCGGCCGCCGTGGTTGGAGACGATGATTCCGTCCACGCCGTGGCGCACGGCGAGATCCGCGTCCTCGGCACTGAGGACGCCCTTCAGTATCAGCGGGAGCGAGGTCAGCTCCCGCAGCCGGCCGAGATCGGCCCAGGTGACCGACGCGTCGAACTGCTCCCGCGCGTGGCGGGCGACGGCGGATTCGCCGGCGTTCCCGCCGTGCGAGGCCGCCATGACCTCCGGGTCCACATTGACGGCGCGGATGCCGTCCGGGATGGAGAACCCGTTGCGGATGTCCCGGGGTCTGCGCGCGATGCTCGGCGCGTCCACCGTCAGGACCAGCGCCCGGTACCCGGCGGCCTCGGCCCTCTTGGCCAGCCGCTCGACGATGTCCCAGCGCTTCAGCCAGTACAGCTGGAGCCAGAGCGGCCCGCTCGCCGCGTCGGCGATGTCCTCCAGCGACCGGCTCGCGAACATGCTCACGGTGAGCAGGGTGCCGGTCTCGCCGGCCGCCCGCGCGGTCGCCACCTCGCCCTCGGGGTGTGCGAGCCGGTGGTAGGCCATCGGCGCGATGCCCAGCGGCGCGGCCAGCCGGGCGCCGAGCAGAGTGGTGCCCGGGTCGCGCTCGGAGACGTCCACCAGGCAGCGCGGCCGCAGCCGCAGTCGGTCCAGGGCCGTTCGGCCGCTGGCCAGCATCGATTCGGTGCCGCTTCCGCCGGCCAGGAAGTCCCAGACCTCGCGGGGTAATCGGCGTTCGGCTTCATCTTCGTACCCGCGCAGCGTCAGCTGTGGCGGTGCGTGTTGACTCCCCCTGCCCATGGCGGCCACTCTACACAAGTAACCGCACGGGCGTACAGTAATAGGACGGTCGTTCACTTTGTATGATGGGGGCGGCCGGCGGACCACCGGCTGACGACGGGAGAAGGTGGCGACATGGCGGTGTCCAGGACGGACGGACGCATCGAGCGAGGCAACCAGACACGGCGGCTCATTCTGGGCCATGCCGTGGCGATCGCCTCGGTCGAAGGTCTCGACGGCCTGTCCCTGGGACGGCTCGCGGAGGAACTGAGCCTCAGCAAGAGCGGGGTCTTCGCCCTCTTCGGCTCCAAGGAGGAGCTCCAGCTCGCCACCGTCAGAGCGGCGGTCAAGATCTACATCGAGCGTGTGGTGCAGCCCGCGCGCGAGGTGCCGAGCGGCCTCGGCCGGGTCCGGCACATGTGCGAGCTGTGGCTGGCCTACTCCGAACAGCGGGTCTTCCCCGGCGGATGCTTCTTCTACTCGGTCTCCGCCGAGTACGACGCCCGCCGCGGACTCGTGCACGACACCGTCGCCCAGGCCCAGACCAACTGGGTCTCCTTCGTCGAGCAGTCCATCGAGGAGGC
The DNA here is from genome assembly GCF_040685895.1 of Streptomyces sp. NPDC088124. Lineage (NCBI taxonomy): Bacteria > Bacillati > Actinomycetota > Actinomycetes > Kitasatosporales > Streptomycetaceae > Streptomyces > Streptomyces sp. NPDC088124. Next base: position 64,090 of record NZ_JBFBJB010000049.1, read on the forward strand.
GCGCGAGGCCGGGGAGATCGCGGAGGACACCGACGTCCCCCAGCTCGCCTTCGAGCTGATCGCCTTCCTGGAAGCGGCCAACGGCTCCTCGGTACTCCACGACGACCCCGCCTCCTACACCAGGGCGGACCGCGCCATCCTCGCGCGGCTCCGCTCCGTCGCCACCGACCCGTCGAAGCTGGTGGACGCCTCCGCATAGACACGCGTGTCTCCGACCGGACCACGCGGTTCACCGACCGGCCGGGCCGACCGGCCGGAGAGGGAGAGCATGGCACTCGACCCGCAATTACAGGCCCTGTACGACCGGAAGGCCGCCGAGGGCGGCCGCCCGCTCTACACCATGTCCCTCCAGGAGGCGCGCGAGGCCGACCTCGCCGCCGTCCTCGACGGAGCGGGCACACCGGAACCCGTCGAGGAGGTCACCGACACGACCTTCCCGGGACCCGAAGGACCGCTGCCCGTCCGGGTCTTCCGGCCCGCCGGCGACGGGCCGCTGCCCGTCCTCGTCTACTACTTCGGCGGCGGCTGGACACTGGGCACCATCGACACCTGCGACGCCATCTGCCGGAGCCTCGCCAACGCCGCGGGGTGCCTCACCCTCGCCGTCGGCTACCGCCTCGCACCCGAGAACCCGTTCCCCGCCGCCGTCGAGGACTGCTACGCGGGCCTGCGCTGGGCGGCCGAGCAGGCCGGCGCGCGCTTCGGCGCCGACACCTCCCGCATCTGCGTCGGCGGCGACAGCGCGGGCGGCAACCTCGCCGCGGCGGTCACCCTGATGGCACGCGACCGGAGCGGCCCGGAACTCGCCGGACAACTCCTCGTCTACCCCAACACCGACCATCTCGCCGACACCGAGTCGCGCCGCACCCACACCGACCCGCTGCTCTTCAACGACAAGTCCGTGCGCTGGTACTGGGACAACTACCTGGCCCACCAGTCCGACGGCAGCGACCCGCTCGCCTCCCCGCTGCGCGCCGAGAGCCACAAGGGGCTGCCGCCCGCCCTGGTCATCACCGCCGAGTACGACCCGCTGCGCGACGAGGGCGAACTGTACGCGGAGCGTCTGCGGGAGAGCGGCGTCCCGGTGGAACTGACCCGCTACCCGGGCGTCATCCACGGCTTCTTCGCGATGGCCGGAACGCTCGACGCGGGCCGCCGGGCGGTCGGACAGGCCGCCGCTCATCTCCGTACGGTCTTCGCCGGGGGCGGTCCCGCGGGAACGAAGGGCTGACACGATGTCGCACACCACCGCGGGCGCAACCACCCTCGGCGCCACGGCCCCCACCGGCCCGGCCGCCGGTGGGCAGGCGCTGGAACTCGGCGATCTGCACGGCTCGCTCGGGGACCCGCTGCTCGACTCGATGAACTTCCTCAACGAGGTCGTCGCGCGCTTCCCCGACGCGATCTCCTTCGCCCCCGGCAGGCCCGCGCAGGGCGGGTTCGAACCCGAGGACCTGGTCCGTCATCTGCGCTCGTACACCACGTATCTGGAGCGCGACCGGGGCCTGAGCGCCGAGCGGATCCGCACCCAGCTCTTCCAGTACGGCAGGACCAACGGCCTCATCCACGACCTCGTCGCCCGGACCCTGGCCAACGACGAGGACATCCACGTCCCCGCGGAATCCGTGGTGCTGACCACCGGCTGCCAGGAGGCGATGCTGCTCACGCTGCGCGCCCTGTTCGCCGCGCCCGAGGACACCCTGCTGGTCAGCTCCCCCTGCTACGTCGGGGTGACCGGTGCGGCGCGGCTGCTCGATCTGCGGGTGCGGCCCGTCCCGGAGGGCGCGGCGGGCCCCGACCCGGAGGCCGTGCTCGCCGCGGTCGAGAAGACCCGGGCCGACGGCGGACGGCCGCGCGCGCTCTATGTCGTACCGGACTTCGCCAACCCGTCCGGTGCCAGCATGGACCTGCCCGAGCGCCGCCGACTGCTGGAGATCGCGGAGCAGGAGGATCTGCTCATCCTGGAGGACAACCCGTACGGGTTCTTCGTGCGCACCGGCGGCGCGCGGCCCACCCTGAAGTCCATGGACCGCGAGCGCCGGGTGCTCTACCTGGGCTCCTTCGCCAAGACCGCGCTGCCGGGCGCCCGGGTCGGGTACGTGGTCGCGGACCAGGAGGTCGTCGGCCCCGGCGGCCGGCGCACCCTCCTCGCGGACGAACTGTCGAAGATCAAGAGCATGACGACGGTCAACACCTCGTCCATCAGCCAGGCCGTCATCGGCGGGATGCTCGTGGAGTCCGGCTGCCGGCTCCGCCAGGCCAACGAGCAGGCGATCGCCTTCTACCGCAAGAACCTGGACACCCTCCTCGACGCGCTGGACCGGCACTTCCCGCGCGCGTCCCGGGAGGCCGCGGGCATCAGCTGGAACATGCCGGACGGCGGCTTCTTCCTCGTCGTACGGGTGCCCTTCGACGCCGACGCCGCGGCCCTGGAGCAGTCGGCGCGCGAGTTCGGTGTCCTGTGGACGCCGATGCGCGACTTCCACCTGGACGGCGGGGGCACCGACCGGATCCGGCTCTCGTGCAGCGCGCTGGACCCGGCCGGCATCGAGGAGGGCGTGCGCAGACTGGCCGCCTTCATCGGCCGGCGCGGCCCGGCCCGCTGAGACGCGGGCGTGTCACCGGTGACAGCCGTCACCGCACGGCGCGACCTGCGCGCCGTGGAACTACCCGATGATGATGGCCGTATGGAAGTTCGCGCCGGCGCTCGCCGCGGGCAACACCGTCGTGCTCAAGCCGTC
>NZ_JBFBJB010000050.1:0-66044 GCF_040685895.1 Streptomyces sp. NPDC088124
GCCGCGGACCGGACCGCCGCGGCGGCCGCGCAGGCGTACCGCTGGCGCACCGCGGCCATCGGCGGCACCGGGTTCATCACCGGGGTGCTCTTCCACCCGGCGGTCAAGGGCCTGGCGTACGCCCGTACCGACATCGGCGGCGCGTACCGCTGGGACGACGCGACCGCGGCCTGGACCGCGCTCACCGACCACATCGGCTGGGACGACTACAACCTGCTCGGTGTCGAGGCCGTCGCCGTCGACCCGGCCCAGCCCGACCGGGTCTATCTCGCCCTGGGCGCCTACACGCAGTCCTGGGCGGGCAACGGCGCCGTACTGCGCTCCACGGACCGGGGCGCCACCTGGAGCCGCAGCGATCTCACGGTGAAGCTCGGCGCCAACGAGGACGGGCGCGGCACCGGTGAACGGCTGCTCGTCTCGCCGCTGAACAGTGACACGCTCTACCTCGGCACCCGTCACAACGGGCTCCTCAGGTCGACGGACCGGGGCGCCACCTGGTCCGCCGCCGCCTTCCCGCCCGCTCCGAACCCCTCCGGCCAGGGCATCACCCTGCTGGTGGCCGCCGGCCGGGTGGTGTACGCGGGGTGGGGCGACGGCGGCAGCTCCCTCTACCGTACGAGCGACGGGGTGAACTGGGAGGCCGTACCGGGCCGGCCGTCGGGCTCCGCCGCCCAGGTGCCGGTCCGGGCCGCCTACGACGCGAACACCCGGGCCCTGTACGTCACCTACGCCAACACACCGGGGCCCAACAACCAGACCGACGGCTCGGTGGGCCGGCTCGACACCGCCACCGGCGCCTGGACGGACGTGACCCCGGTCAGGCCCGGCGGGGGCGACGCCTTCGGCTACGGCGGTGTGGCCGTCGACGCCCGGGTCGCCGGAACGGTCGTCGTCTCCACCAACAACCGCTGGGGGCCGGTCGACACCCTGTACCGGTCCACCGACGGCGGGCGGAGCTGGACCTCGCTCAAGGAGGCGGCGGTCCTGGACGTCCGGGAGACCCCGTACCTCAACTGGGGTGGATCCGCACCGAAGTTCGGCTGGTGGATCCAGGCCGTCGCCCTCGACCCGTACGACTCCAGGCACCTGGTGTTCGGGACGGGCGCCACCCTGTACGGCACCCGTGACCTGGTGCGCTGGGCGCCGCAGATCCGGGGCCTGGAGGAGTCCGCGGTACGGCAGCTCATCTCGCCGCCCACCGGGACCGCGCCCCTGCTCAGCGGCCTCGGCGACATCGGGGTGATGTACCACGACTCGCTGACCGCCTCCCCGTCCCGGGGCATGGCCGCGAACCCGGTCTTCGGCTCGGCGACCGGACTGGCGCTGGCCACGCTCAAGCCCGCGTACGTCGTGCGGGCCGGCTGGGGCGACGCGGGCAACGGAGCCTACTCGAACGACGGCGGGCGGAGCTGGGCACCGTTCGCGGCGCAGCCCGCGATCGCCGGAACCGCGCCGGGGCCGATCGCGGTGAGCGCCGACGGCGCCACCCTGCTGTGGTCGTTCGTCCACTGGGACGGTACGAAGCACCCCGGCTTCCGCTCCACGGACAACGGCGCCTCCTGGAGCGAGGTGACCACGTTCCCCAAGGGCGCGGTGCCGGTCGCGGACCCGGTGGACCCCAAGCGGTTCTACGTGTACGACACCGACGGCGGCTCGGTGTACCGGTCCACGGACGGCGGCGCGACCTTCGCGAGGGGCGCGTCGGGGCTGCCCTCCGGTGACGTCCAGTTCCGGATCGCCGCGGCCCCCGGCCGCGGCGGCGACCTGTGGCTCTCGGCCAAGTGGAACGGCCTGTACCGGTCCACCGACGGCGGTACCACCTTCACCAAGCTGACGAGCTGCTGGGGCTCGTACGCCCTCGGCTTCGGCAAGGCCGCCCCGGGCGCCTCGTACCCCGCCGTCTTCCAGACCGGCGCGACGGAGAACTTCGTCGGTGTGTACCGCTCCGACGACACCGGCGCCAGCTGGATCAGGATCAACGACGACGCCCACCAGTGGGGGTGGACCGGCGAGACGATCACCGGCGACCCCCGTGTCCACGGCCGGGTCTATCTGGGCACCAACGGCCGTGGCATCCAGTACGGAGACCCCGCCTGATGCCTTCCCTGGACGATTCCACCCGCGGCCGGGTCCTGTTCGGCGGTGACTACAACCCCGAACAGTGGCCCGAGGAGACCTGGCACGAGGACGCCCGGCTGATGAGAGAGGCCGGGGTCAACTCGGTGACCCTCGGCGTCTTCTCCTGGGCGAAGCTCGAACCGCGCCCGGGCGCACGGAACTTCGGCTGGCTGGACCGGCTCATGGATCTCATGGACGGCCATGGCATCGGCGTGGTGCTGGCCACCCCGACCGCCTCCCCGCCGCCGTGGATGGGCGCCCGCCATCCGGAGACCCTGCCGCGCGACGAGGACGGCAGGACCGTGTGGTGGGGCTCGCGCCAGCAGTTCTGTGCCAGCTCCGCCGTGTACCGCGAGTACGCCGCCGCCCTCACCGAGGACCTGGCGCAGCGGTACGGCGGCCATCCGGCGCTGCACCTGTGGCACATCAACAACGAGTACTGCACCCACTGCTGGTGCGACGGGACGGCCCGGCACTTCCGGGCCTGGCTGCGGGCCAGGTACGGCGGTCTGGACGCCCTCAACGAGGCCTGGGGAACAGCGTTCTGGAGCCAGGGGTACGACTCCTGGGAGGAGATCATCCCGCCCCGGCGGGCCCAGTACATGAAGAACCCGGGGCAGGCCCTGGACTTCCGGCGGTTCACCTCCGACGCGCTGCTGGAGTGCTACGTCGCCGAGCGGGACATCGTCCGGCGCCACACCCCGCACATCCCGGTCACCACCAACTTCATGCCGTTCTGGATCGGTCAGGACGCCTGGAAGTGGGCGGAGCACGAGGATGTCGTCTCGGTCGACATCTATCCGGATCCGAAGGACCCGTCCGCCGGGCAGCTGGGCGCGCTGATCGCCGACATGACACGCTCCCAGGCGAAGGGCCCCTGGGCGGTGATGGAACAGGCGGCCGGGTCCGTCAACTGGCGGGGTGTCAACCATCCCAAGCCGTACGGGCTGAACCGGCTCTGGTCGCTCCAGTCCGTGGCCCGGGGTGCCGACGTGATCTGCTACTTCCAGTGGCGCCAGTCCCGGCAGGGCGCCGAGAAGTTCCACTCGGGGATGCTCGGCCACGCGGGCGAGAGCGGCCGCGCCTTCCGCGAGGTCCGGCGGATCGGCGCCGATCTCGCGGTGCTGGGCCCCGAGGTGTCGGGCACCCGGGTGCGGGCGGAGGAGATCGCCGTCCTGCACGACTGGGACTCGTGGTGGGCGGACCAGCAGGACGGCCGGCTCTCCGACCGCCTCGACCACCCGCGGATCGTACGGGACTGGCACCGCGCGCTGTGGGAGTCGAACCTGCCCACCGCCTTCGCCCGGCCCGACCATGATCTGCGGGGGTACCGGCTGGTCGTCGTCCCGCATCTCTACCTGCTCGACGACACCGCGATCGAGAATCTGCTCGGCCATGTCGCGCGCGGCGGCACCCTGGTGTGCGGCTTCCTCACCGGGGTCGCCGACGAGGACGACCGGGTGCGGGCCGGCGGCATGGACGCCCGGCTGCGCGCGCTGTTCGGCATCGGCACCCTCCACGAGTGGTGGCCGCTGGACGCGGACGAGACCGTGGAGTGCGACGGGTTCCGCGCCGGGCTCTGGTCGGAGGAACTGGAGCTGTCCACGGGCGAGGCGGTCGCCTCGTACCGCAGCGGGGAGCTGGCCGGTCTGCCGGCCGTCGTACGCCACGGGCGCGCCTGGTACGTCTCCACGCTCCCCGAACCCGCGGCCCTGCGCGCGCTGCTGACGCGGATCGCCGGGGACGCCGGGGTCTCCCCCGTGCTGGAGGGGCTGCCCGAGGGCGTGGAGGCGGTGCGCCGCGGGGACCTCCTCTTCCTCCTCAACCACGGCGGCAAGGCCGTCACTGTCCCGGTCGGCGGCCGTCATCACGAGGTGCTCGGCGGCCGGCCCGTGGACGGGGCGGTCGAGCTGGACCGCTTCGGGGTCGCCGTGCTCCGCCCGATCCCCGGGTAGGTCCACCGGCCCGCACCGGAGCCCGTACCGGAGCCCGCGCCCCGTGACCCGCGAGGGAGCCCGCGGCACGCCCCGGACACCGCAACCACGAACGCGTCGCACCACCGAAGATCTTCGCCGGCACCCCCACGGTCCCCCGCGCTCCACGGGACTCCGAGGCCGGCGAGGCCGCGGTTCCACCCCGGGGCCGCGGTACTCCCCCACCCATGGAGGGACACCATGGCACTGCGCAACTGGAAACGGCTGCTGCTCGCCCCAGTGGTCGCGTTCGCCGCGCTCGTCGGCTTCGCCGCCGCACCCGCGCAGGCGGCGATCTGGTCCTCGTCGGACCAGTGGGGCAACTACACCACGTCCGACGGCTACACGCTCTACAACAACATCTGGGGTTCGGGCACGGGCCCGCAGACCATCTGGGCCAACTCCTCGTCCAACTGGGGGGTGTGGGCCAACCACCCCAACACCGGCGGCATCAAGTCGTACCCGAACGCCAAGAAGGTGATCGGGAAGCCGCTGAACTCGCTCTCCTCGCTGCGCAGCAGCTACAACGTCACCGTGCCGTCGTCGGGTGCCTACAACACCTCCTACGACATCTGGGACAGCAACTACGACTACGAGATCATGCTGTGGGTGAACTACCGCGGCGCGGTGGGCCCGCTCGGCACCGCGCAGGGATCGGTCACGCTCGGCGGCCACTCCTGGAATGTCTACAAGGGGTCCAACGGCTCCAACGAGGTGTTCTCCTTCCTGCGCACCTCGAACTCCACCTCCGGAACGGTCGACGTCCTGCCGATCCTCAAGTGGATCAAGGACACCAAGGGGTGGTGGGGCAATGTGACCGTCGGTGACGTCCAGTTCGGGTACGAGATCACGTCGTCCTCCGGCGGTCTGGACTTCATGACCAACAGTTTCTCGGTCAGCGGGAACTGACGGACACCATGTCCTACAGCGGGTCCCCGGGCGTGGCCCGGGGGCCCGCGCTCTCCCGTACGGTGAGCTCCGGCCTGATCAGGACGACCTCGTCGGTGCCGCGTCCGGCGAGCTTGGCGACGACCTGCTCGACCGCGTGCCGCCCCATCTCCTGTGCCGGGACGGCGACGGAGGTCAGCGGGACCGAGGCGTGCACGGCGACCTGGTCGGGGCAGATGGCGACGACCGAGACGTCCTCGGGCACCGCGCGGCGCTGCTGGCGCAGCAGGGCGAGCAGCGGGTCGGTGGCGGCCTCGTTCTGGACGATGAAGGCGGTGGTGCCAGGGCGTTCGTCGAAGATCCGGCCGACGGTGGCGGAGACCGCCGCGTAACTGCCCTCGCAGGGGCGGTGCAGTACCCGCAGGCCCAGCTCGGCGCTGCGCTCCCGCAGTCCGCTCAGGGTGCGTTCGGCGAAGCCGGTGAGGCGTTCGTAGACGCCCGGCGCCTCGCCGATGACGGCTATCTCCCGGTGTCCGAGTCCGGCGAGGTGCTCCGCGCAGAGGGCGCCCGCGGCGGCGAAGTCCAGGTCGACGCAGCTCAGTCCGGTGGTGTCGGCGGGGAGTCCGATCAGCACGGCGGGGCGGTGTGTCTCGCGCAGCGGTGGCAGCCGGTCGTCGTGCAGCTCCACGTCCATCAGGATCATGGCGTCGGCGAGGGCGCTGCCCTCGATGCGGCGCACCGCGGTCGGTCCCTCCTCGCCGGTGAGCAGGAGGACGTCGTACCCGAAGGTGCGGGCCGTGGTGGCGACGGCGAGCGCGATCTCCATCATCACCGGGACATACATGTCGGTGCGCAGCGGCATCATGAGGGCGATGATGTTCGACCGGTTGCTGGCGAGGGCGCGGGCCCCCGCGTTGGGGTGGTAGCCGAGCTGTTCGATGCTGCGCTCGACGCGCTCGCGGGTGGTGGCGGAGATGGACCGCTTGCCGCTGAGGACATAGCTCACCGTGCTGGCGGAGACTCCGGCATGCTGAGCTACATCGGCGAGGGTGACCATTCAGCTCTCCAAGGCGGGCCGTTGTGGGGCGAAGCGCTTCGACAACACTGCGTTCGAGGGTAGTTGGCATGCCGATGACCTGTCCATAGGCCGATCGAAGCGCTTCGACGGGCCGCCGCGCGGGGCCCCGGACATGACGGAGCGGGCCCGGCCGGTGAGGCCGGGCCCGCTCGGGGCCGCTCGGGTGTGGGGTCGGATCGGATCGGGGCGGGGGGGGCGAGGTCAGGAGGCGGGAGGGTCCGTCGCGGGGGCAGGGGCCGGGGCGGGGACCGCGGGCCGCCGCCTGGAGCGGCGCCGGCGGCGCGGCTGCTGGTCGGGCAGCCAGCCGAAGGCCATGGAGCTGCCGATGACGCCGAGGAGCAGACCGACGACGAAGCCGCCGAGGTTCGAGGTGACCCATGTGCCGAGCGCGGTCAGCACCCCGATGAGGGAGTAGAAGAGCCGCTGGGCGGGGTTGAGGATCAGGAGCAGCCCGCACACCACCATGATCAGCGGGAGGACGTAGGCGGCGATGCCGCCCGCGCCCGCCTGGAGGACGACGGAGATGGAGGCCTGTTCGGTGAGGAGGATCTCGCCCCCGCCGAGCAGCAGCAGGAAGCCGCCCCAGAACGGGCGGCGGCCGCGCCAGGTGGCGAAGCGCCCCCGGCGGCGCTGGGGGCGGTCCTCCCCGGCGGGGTCGGCGGTCCCGGCCGGGGGTTCCGCCGCCCCGGGCGGCGGAACCACGCTCAGCAGCCCTTCGAGCTGAAGTTGAGATTCAGATTGGGCAGCGTGAACCGGGCCGCCGTGGTGGCGTAGTTGGTCTGCCGCAGGTTGGTGATGACGACGGTGTCGGCCTGCTGCCCGAAGACGCCCAGCGGGCCCTTGACACCGGCCTTGGTGAAGGTGCTGGCGTCCCCGCCGATCTCGATGTTGTCGAAGTCCGCCTGCTTTCCGCTGAGTTCGGTGGAGTCGGTGGCCAGATCGGTCGCGGAGACCGGGGTGCCCTTGTCGCCCGCGGTGATGTGCAGGTACGTGCCGCCGAGTTCGACGCTCTGGCAGAGTTTGGTGAGTTTGGCCTTCTTGATGGCGGAGACGACGACCAGCACCTGCCCGCCGGTGTCACCGGCGTTGGGGCTGCCCGGAGCCATTTCGTCCATCCCGCCGAACTGCTCGAAGCCCTGGGCTTCCAGACGGTCGGCGGTGACCACGAAGGGCATGCCGGAGATGGCGAACTGCGCGGCGATGGCGCCCTGGGCGGTGAGGACGACCAGCGCGGCGGCCACCGCGAACGCCGGTACGCCCATGACGGCCGCCCGGCGCAGCCGTACCCTTCCTCGCGGTTCGTCGCTCTCGGGCGTTGTCTCACCGCCGGTGAGTTCGGACGTGGCCATGAGCTGCTCCTGAGGGTGTGGTGACCGGAACGAGCTTGCGCGGCGGGGTCCTGGCGCGGACGACTCCCGGCGCCGACGGGTTTTCCCGGGGTGGCGACGGCGCGGCCGTGGGAGTCGAGGTGAAGTTACTCCCAGGTATGGACGGGGTCAACAGCCTTGTGAAAATTGGGTGTTGATCGTGTGCGCGGTACGGCCACGGCCCCGCCGGGTCCCGGGCGGAGCGTCGGCAGCTCACGGCGGGTGCGCGCCCGGACACCCCCGCTGACGTCAGCGTACCGTGGGTAACTTTCCATTGCGGGTTGGCACTTGAGACCTTGACTCGGTCGCCCGGACAGGTCTACAACCCTCTTGGGTTTTCCTTCCGCGGTTCTCCTCCGCGGTTTCCTTCTGCCGTTCCCTTCCGCGGATTCCCGTCCGTGGATTCCTGTGCCGCTCGTCCCCGGCACGGGAACGGGGCCGTGGCGCCGGCCCCGTTCCCACCCGTTCTCCGCCCCGTGGCCGAGCCGCGGCGGGGCGTTCGGCACCGCCGTACCCATCACCGCACCCACCGCCCCACCCGGGCATGTCTCCGCGTCACTCTCCCCACCCCGCCTTCGCGAAAGGGACTTCGCATGCGCGCACGACGCACTCTTCTCTCCGCCGCCGGCCTCACCACCGCCGCCGCCCTTCTCGCCGTGGGTCCGGCGGCCGCCGCCGGGACCTCGGCGGCGGCGGGCAATGTGCTCACCTACGGCAGCGCGGCCGGTTCCGCCGTCGCCGTCGGCGATGTGCTCACGTCCTCACTGAGCTCCGGCACGACCGTCGCGATCCGTACCACCTCCGGCGGCACGACCGGCATCACCTGCACCGCCTCGCAGTTCACCGCGACGGTCACCGGGAATCCGGCCGCCCCCGGCACCGCCACCGAGTCGCTCACCGCGCACACCTTCGGCGGGTGCACCAGCAACATCATCGGCACCACCGGGGTGCAGAGCATCACGGTCGAACACCTGCCGTTCACCACCTCGGTCGCCTCGGCCGGAGGGCTCACGGTGACCGCGGGAAGCGCCGGCGTGGTGCAGACGACGGTCAAACTCAGCACCATCCTCGGCACGACGACCTGCGTCTACACCTCCACGGGGCTGAACGGCACGACGTCCAACACCGACAACTCCATCACATTCGCGAACCAGTTGTTCAGCCGGTCGTCGGGCCCCATCACCTGCCCCGCCTCCAGCTACTTCTCCGCCAAGTACGGCCCGGTCAAGGACACCAGTCAGTCCGGCAGCCCGAGCGTGTACGTCAACTGAGCCCGGCGCGGGCCCGGTCCGCCCCTCCGGCCGCCCAGGGCCGGGGGGACGGACCCGGGCCGCGGGGAGGCGGCGGCCCGGTCAGGGCGCCGGAGCCCAGGCGTAACGGTGCTCCGGACGCCCGGTGTCGCCGTACTTCAGTGTGAGACTGATATGGCCGGTGCGCTCCAGGTACTTCAGATAGCGCTGGGCCGTGGAGCGGCTGACCCCGGTGCGCTCGGCCACCTCGTGCGCGGAGAGCGACCGGCCCGCCGCGCCCAGGACCCGGCGGATCAGGCCGACCGTCGCCGCGGAGTGCCCCTTGGGCAGCTCGGAGCGCGGGGCGTCCGCCGTCTTGAAGGCGCTGAAGATACGGTCCACCTGCTCCTGGCCCGCCTCGCCCCGGCCACCGACGCCGTCGAGGGTGCGGCGCAGCGCGGCGTACCCGTCGAGCTTGGCACTGAGCCCGGAGAAGCTGAACGGCTTGACGACGTACTGGAGCGCGCCGTAGCGCATCGCCGCCCGGACCGTGGCCACGTCACGGGCGGCCGTCACCATGATCACATCGGCCTGGTGGCCGAGCTGGCGCATCCGGCGCACCAGGGTCAGACCCGTCTCGTCCGGGAGGTAGTGGTCGAGCAGGACCAGATCGACATGGTCGCGTTCCAGGGTGGCCAGCGCCTGGGCGGCGGTATGGGCACGGGCCCGGACCCGGAAGCCGGGCACCTGGGCCACGTACGCGGCGTTGATCTCGGCGACGCGGAAGTCGTCGTCCACGACGAGGACATCGATCACTGGGGCTCTCCTGCTGCCATGAGCTGACGCTCGGCGAATCCGTCCCCGGCCATGTCGTCCCCCACGGTGTCGTCCCCCGCGGCGGGGGCCGGGGTGAGCGCCTCGGGCAGGACGACGGTGAAGACCGCTCCTCCGCCGGCGCGGGCGGTGACCCGGGCCATCCCGCCGTACCGCTCCGCGAGCCGGCGCACCAGGGCCAGGCCGAGCCCCCTGCCCCGGTGGAAGGCGACCGGGCCCGGCGCGGCCGTCTCCAGCGGCGGGCCGGCGGGGTGCCCGGGGTGCTTGGTGGACCAGCCCTCGGCGAAGATCCGGTCGCGCAGCGCGGGCGGCACACCGGGTCCGGTGTCGGCGACCCGGAGGACGGCGATGGTGTGTTCGGCCCGCAGTTCGACCTCCACGAAGGGTTCCGCGCGGGGGCCGTCGTGTTCCGTGCCGCCCGGGGCGGCGTCCCGGTGCCCGGCGACCGCGTCGAGCGCGTTGTCGATGAGGTTGCCGAGCACGGTCACCAGATCGCGCGGGTCCACCACCCGGTCGTGCAGCAGGGTGGCGGCGGAGACCCGCAACGGCACACCGCGCTCGGCGGCGACGGCCGCCTTGCCGACGAGGAGCGCCGACAGCAGCGGGTCGTGCACCCGTTCCGCGATCTGTTCCGCGGAGGAGCGGTGGGTGTCGGCGATCTCGGCGACGAATTCGGCGGCCTTCTCGTGCCGCCCGAGTTCGAGGAGTCCGAGCACGGTGTGCAGCCGGTTGGCGTGTTCGTGGTCCTGCGCGCGCAGCGCGTCCAGCAGTCCCTGGGTGCTGTCGAGTTCCCGCCCGAGCTGCTCCAGCTCGGTCCGGTCCCGGAGGGTGACGACGGCCCCGCCGTCCCGGGTCGGCATCCGGTTGGCGACCAGGACCCGGCTGCCGCTGACGGTCAGCAGATCGGTCCCCGTCACGCGCCCCGCCAGCACGTCCGTGGTCCGGCCGGGCGGCAGGACCTCGTCCAGCGGACGTCCCGTGGCGTCGGCGCCGAGTCCGAGCAGCCGGCCCGCCTCGTCGTTGGCCAGCCGGATCCTGCCGTACCGGTCGCAGGCGACGACCCCCTCCCGTACGCCGTGCAGCATCGCCTCCCGCTCGTCGAGCAGGGCGGAGATGTCGGCGAAGGCGACCCCGTGGGTGCGGCGGCGCAGCCGGCGGGAGACCGCGTACGCGGCGAGCGCCCCGACGGCGAGCGCGGCGCCCGCGCAGAGCAGCAGGGCGGGCACGGCGTCGAGCAGCCGCTCCCGCACACTGGCGTACGCGATACCGACGGAGACCGCGCCGACGATCTTCCCTCCGGGGTCCAGGAGCGGCACCTTGGCGCGGGCGGAGCGGCCCAGGGTGCCATCGTCGATCTGGCGGATCTCGCGGCCGGAGAGCGCGACGCTGGGGTCGGTGGAGACATGGCGGCCGATCTCGGCGGTGTTGGTGTGGGACCAGCGCACCCCACGGGTGTCCATCACCACGACGTAGAGCGCGTCCGTGGCCCGCCGGATGTGTTCGGCCTCGGTCTGCACCGGGCCCCGGGCGCTCGGCGCGGTGGTGAGCACCTCGCGGGCGATATCGGGATCGGCGGCGGTCGTCTGGGCGATGGCGAGGGCGCGGTGCATCGCCTCGTCGTCCAGCTCGGAGCCGAGGGGCGCCAGGAAGAGGCAGGTGGCAAGGGTCATCACCCCGGTGGTGAGGGCGAGCTGCGCGGCCAGCACCTGGGCGAAGACACGGCGGGGCCAGCGCACACGCATAGGTCCTCCTCATGTCCGGCCCGTCGGCCGTTCCGCTCTTCCCGGATCCTGTTCCGCCCGGATCACGCTGCTCCCGGATCCGTCCCGCCGAGGAGAACGGCTCTCTCCGTTTCACACCGTTGTGAACGAAACGTAAGCCGCCGGGGCGCCGCTGCCCAGCCCTGTGCCGTTCTTTTGTCGTCAGGGCGTGAGCAGAATGGGCAGAACGCGGTTTGCGCGCACAACGACGGGTTGCGCCCACAAGACTGCCGCTGTGGTCCGGGTCACTCCTAGCCTCCCGGCCCATGAGCAGCAGAACGAGCCCAGCCATCGAGCTGCGGGGAGCGAGCAAGGCGTTCCGGACCCCTTCGGGCGCGCTTCACACCGCCGTCAGGGATCTGGATCTGACGGTCGAACGCGGCGAGTTCGTCGCCGTGGTCGGCCCCACCGGATGCGGCAAGTCAACCACGCTGACCCTGGTCAGCGGTCTGGAGGAGCCCACTGAGGGCGAGGTGCTGGTGGCCGGCGAGCCGGTCGACGGCATCGGTGACAAGATCGGATTCGTCTTCCAGCAGGACGCCGTGTTCCCCTGGCGCACCGTCCTGTCCAATGTGATGGCCGGCCCCCGCTTCCGCGGCGTGCCCAAGGCCGAGGCCAGGGAGCGGGCCCGCGAGTGGCTCGCCCGGGTGGGGCTCGCGTCCTTCGAGGACCGCTATCCGCACCAGCTCTCGGGCGGCCAGCGCAAGCGCGTCGCGCTCGCGGCGACCTTCGTCAACGACCCCGAGCTTCTCCTCATGGACGAGCCGTTCTCGGCGCTCGACGTCCAGACCCGCGCGCTGATGTCCGACGAACTGCTGGAGCTGTGGGCCGGGACGGGCGCCTCGGTCGTCTTCGTCACCCACGACCTGGAGGAGTCGATCGCCCTCGCCGACAAGGTCGTGGTCATGACGGCCGGTCCCGCGACCGTCAAGGAAGTCTTCACCGTCGACCTGCCGCGCCCCCGCAAGGTGGAGTCCGTACGGCTGGAACCCCGGTTCATCGAGATCTACCGGGAGATCTGGTCGTCGCTCGGCGAAGAGGTCCGGATCACCCGCGAGAGGGGTGCGACCGATGCCGCCTGAGACCGTGACCGTCGGCGCGGTCCCCACGAAGCCCGTCACCACCGGACAGGACGGGGGCGGCGACCGTACCCGCGCCCGGGCGCGTGCCGCGCGCAACCGGCAGGTCCTGGTGTACGGGGCCCGGGTCCTGCTGCTCATCGCCCTGATCGGGATGTGGGAGTGGCTGGCCAGGGCGGCCGTCATCGATCCCTTCAACTTCTCGATGCCGTCGAAGATCTGGGACCAGATCGTGCAGTGGACGGTGCACGGCACCCCGCAGGGCCCCCTGTGGGAGCAGATCTGGTACACGCTGTACGAGGCGCTGCTCGGCTGGGTCATCGGGGTCACCGGCGGTGTGGTCCTCGGGATCGCGCTCGGCCGGGTCCGCTTCCTGGCCGATGTGCTCGGCCCGTACATCAAGGTGCTCAACGCGCTGCCGAGGATCGTCCTCGCCCCGATCTTCCTCATCTGGTTCGGCCTCGGCCCAGCCTCCAAGGTCGCCTCGGCGGTCGTGCTGGTCTTCTTCCCCGTCTTCTTCAACGCGTTCCAGGGCGCGCGGGAGGTGGACCGCAACCTGGTGGCCAACGCGCGGATCCTCGGCGCGAGCAACCGTCAGGTCACCCTCCAGGTGGTGATTCCCTCCGCCACCTCGTGGATCTTCACCAGCCTGCACGTCAGCTTCGGCTTCGCGCTGATCGGCGCGATCGTCGGCGAGTACATCGGCGCGACCAAGGGCATCGGGCTGCTGGTCTCGGCCTCGCAGGGCACCTTCAACGCGGCCGGGGTGTACGCGGCGATGGTGATCCTCGCGGTCGTCGCCCTGCTCGCCGAGGCGCTCCTCACCTTCCTGGAGAAACGCCTCTTCCGCTGGAAGCCGGCCGAGTCCGGCACCGAGCGCTGACGGCCCGTCTCCCCTCCCCGTCTCTCCCCTTTCCCCTCCTCCCCCAGCTCCCCGCTTCTCCTCACAAGGACGTGACCGACCATGCGTACGTATCTCAGAATGTCGGCGGCGGCGGTCTCCGCGCTGCTCGCCCTGTCCACCGTCACCGGCTGCGGCGGCGACTCCGCCGCCGGCGGGAGCTCCGGCGGCAAGGTGAAAATCATGGTGGGCGGCCTGGACAAGGTCATCTACCTGCCCGCGATGCTCACCCAGAAACTGGGCTACTTCCAGGACGAGGGCGTCGACGTGCAGCTCCTCACCGAACCGGCGGGGGTGCAGGCCACCACGTCGCTCGTCTCCGGGGACGTCCAGGGCGTCGTGGGCTTCTACGACCACACCCTCGACCTCCAGGTCAAGGGCAAGCAGGTGGAGTCCGTCGTACAGTTCTCGCACGCCCCCGGTGAGGTCGAGGTCGTCTCGAACAAGGCGGCGGCCGGGCTGACCTCCCCGAAGGACTTCAAGGGCAAGAAGCTCGGGGTCACCGGGCTCGGCTCGTCCACCGACTTCCTCACGAAGTACCTCGCGGTCAACGACGGGGTGTCGACGGAGGAGTTCTCCACGGTGGCGGTCGGGGCGGGGCAGACCTTCATCTCCGCGCTCCAGCAGGGCTCCATCGAGGGCGGTATGACCACCGATCCCACGGTCGCACAGATCCTCGACAAGAAGCTCGGCAAGGTCCTCATCGACATGCGCACGCCCGAGGGCTCGAAGGAGGCGCTCGGCGGACCGTACCCGTCCTCCAGTCTCTACATGAACACCGACTGGGTGAACGGCAACAAGGAGACGGTGCAGAAGCTGGCCAACGCCTTTGTGAAGACACTCCGCTGGATGTCCTCGCACACCCCCGAGGAGATCGCCGCGAAGATGCCGGCGGACTACGCGCAGGGCGGCAAGGACCTGTACGCGCAGTCGATCAAGAGCACGCTGCCGATGTTCACGACGGACGGGGTGATGCCGGCCGACGGGCCCGCGACGGTCGAGCGGGTGCTGAAGGCCTTCAACCCCAACCTCAAGAGCGCCAAGGTCGACCTGGAGAAGACGTACACCACGGAGTTCGTGAAGAAGGCCGGGTGACCACGCCGTAAACTGTCCCCCTTCAGGGGGCCGTCGGCGGGGGTGGCAGGAGATCGTATGCGTGGCCGCCACGGAACACCGCCCCCCGCCGGCCGGCTGGACGAACTGCTCTATCTGGTCGGCCGGCAGGCCTGGCGGCCGGACGCGGGGGTCGAGGGGGTCGTCGACTGGCTCCACCGGCAGCTCGGCACCGAGGTCGCCCTGGTCGGCCGCGGGCACACCGTGGAGCTGTCGACGCCCGGCTTCCCCCGGGAGATACTGCCCGCGCTCGCACCGGTGCTCACCCGGCTGGCCACCGGCCGGATGGCCGCCGCGGCCACCGAGGTGGGCGCGGTCCGGGTACGGCTGGAGGGCGTCGGCCCCGACAGCCCGCACCGGGTGCTCGTCCTGGCCGGGGCCGACCGGCTCACCGGCCAGCAGGCGGCCGCCGCCTCGCACACCGGCCACATCATCGCCCTGCTGCACCGCGCCCGGGCGGCCGACGCGGTCTTCCGCGACTACCAGGAGAAGGCCCACCGGATACGGGTGGCGCTCTTCATGGCGCTCATGGCGGGCGACCCCGTCCTGGCCCGGCGGATGACCACCGGAGCCGTCCCCGAACTGCTGGGCGCCGACCGGATCCGGGTGCATCTGCTGCGCTGCCGGCCCGGCGAACGGGACCGGATCACCCAGGCCCATCAGGACCCCGCCGGCTACCACGGCCGGGCCCTGATGGTGCGCTGCCCGGTCTACGACGAGCATCTGATCTGCCTCGTCGCCGAGGACGAGCACGCCCCGCCGGAGCTGGGCGGCGTCCTGCGCGAACTGGTCGCCGAGAGCGAGGAGTACGCGCTGGGCGTCAGCTCCCCGCATCCGCTGCGCGCGACGGCGGTGGCGTACGAGGAGGCCCGGCACGCGCTGGCGGTCGCCGGCAACACCCCCGGCAGGGTGGCCGGTTACCGCAGTCAGGAGCCGCTGGAGCGGCTGCTGCCGCGTGCCGAGTCGCTCGCCTGGGCCCACGCCCTGCTGCGCCCCCTGCGGTCCCTGCCGGAGCTGACCGCCGAGACCACCCGCCTCGCCCTCTTCTTCCCCCGGTCCGGGGTGGCCGCCCTGCTCGGCATCAGCCGCAACACGGTCACCGCCCACCTCAAGCGGTCCGAGGCCGCGCTCGGCCTCGACCTCCGCGACATCCGGGCGCGGGCCGCGCTGACCCTGGCCCTGGCGGTCACCACGCTGCACCAGGACGACGCACCCGCCGACGGACGGGCCCCGGTGGCCGTCCCGTCACCGGCCGACCCGTCACCACCCGTCCCATCACCGACCGTCCCGTCACCCGCCGCCCTGGAGCCGCCGGCCGGTGACGGGACGGCCGCCGCGTGGGCGGCGGAGTTCCTCGCCCCGCTGCGGGACCCCCGCCATCAGCGCGTCCGGGACACGCTCCGTACCTGGGTCGAGTCGAACGCCGACGCGCGCCGGACCGCCCAGCGCCTGGGCAGCAGCCGCACCACGGTCGCGGCCCGGCTGCGCACCGCGGAGCGGCTGCTCGGGCGGGATCTGCTGGCCACGGGCTCGGGCGTGCACAACCTCGTGTACGCCTTCCACTTCTCGGGCGAGGGCCCCCGGCTCGGCCGGTGCGATCCGGCGCCCGACGCCGACCGTGCGCCGTGACCAGGAGGCGGCCCGCCGGTCAGGGGCGGAGCGCCGGATCCGCCCCGGACCGTGCACCGTGCGCACTCCGGACCGCGTTTTGGGCGGCGTGACCACCGAAACTCGCTTTCCCCGGGGCGGGCGGGCGGGGTGTACTCGTTCCCGGCAGCGCTTCCGGCCGCCCCGGACCGGGGGGCGGGACGGCCGGGCTCCGGTGTCCCGACCGGGACACCGGTCCGCGCGGGCGGCGGACCCGTCCGGTCCGCCGCCCGCGCGGATCAGATGCGCCAGCCGCGGATCCGGTCCGCGGCCTGGTAGACACTGGCCTTGCCGGACTGGATGGCACGCACCAGCTCGACGAGCGCCCCGTACGGCGGGTCGATGCCCTCGCCCGAGGCGTGCATGTACGCGGCGGCCACCTGGCAGGCGTACAGGCTGTTGCGGTACGGCAGCGGCTCCAGCCGTACCAGCGTGTGGATGAGGGCCGCGGCCCGCCAGGACACATCGGGTTCGCTCGTGGCCGGGCGCGGGATACGGGTCTTGTGCCGGGCGACGGCCGCGACGAGCGCCGAGTAGTCGGCCACGGACACGTCCTCCGGGACGGCCTGCTCCTGTACATCCAGAAGCCAGGCCACATCGATGTACAGGACCGGCATCAGGCTGCTTCCACCTGCTGCCTGCCGCCCGGGGCGGGCGGCACCTCGCCTGCGAAGGCCTCGTCGAACTCGCCCTTGTGCTGCTCGCCCCAGGTGACGGCGTAGCGGAGGAACTGCAGCCGCTGCTGCTCGCGCAGGGGCAGGTCGTGAACGTACTGCTTGAGCGACTTGCCCTCGGCGGCGGCGGCGGCGCGCACGGCCTCCAGCTCGTCGTCGGTGAAGCTGATGTTGAGTGACGGCATACACCTACGGTACCTAACAGGTACCGCACCGGGGAAGCGGGGTAGCCGGGGGCCCACGGTCTGCCGCCGTACCGGCTCCAGTACCGCCTCGGCCGGAAGGCCGTCGAGCGCGTTCTGGAGGTGGGGTGGGACGCGGACGGCCGGGCGACAGGCCTGCGGGAAGCGGACTGACAACGGCTTCTCAGCCATCCGAGGAATTGCGCGTCAGGTTCATTGACAGTCCCTCAAATCCCCGCCACGCTCCCATTCATCCGATGTCTATGGGAGAAGGGGTGGATCCGCATGGCGGTCCATGACCGTATCCGTACGACAGTCCTGATGCTGTGTCTCAGCCTCGCCGCAGCGCTCGTCGCCGCGCTTCCGGCCCGCGCCGAGCCTGCCGCCTGGAAGGTTTCCGCCCCGTCCGCGCGTGCCGGGCACGGTCCCGGCGCCGTCCTGGGACTCGATCCCTCCACCGGCAGCCCGTGGCTGGAGGTGACCCAGGACGGGCAGACCGTCATCGAGCCCTCTCCCGTCGGCATCGTCACCGAAAGAGCCGACCTCTCCACCGGGCTGCGCTTCCTCGGGCTCAGAAAACGTACGGTCTCCGAGTCGTATCGCACCACCGTCGGCAAGGAGCGCGATCGCCATGCCCGGATGACCGAGGCGCGCTTCCGCTTCGGCACCGCGGAGGGCGCCAGGCTCGATCTGCTCGTGCGGGTCTCCGGCGACGGGGTCGCGTACCGCTACGTCCTGCCCGACGACACCGGCGATGTGCTCGGTGAGACCTCCGCCTTCACCCTGCCCCCGGGCTCGGTGTCCTGGCTCGGCAAGTACCGGAAGGACAACGAGAACCTGTTCGTCCGGTACGACGCGGCCGGCGCCCCCGCCGGCGAGTACATGATGCAGGCGCTCTTCAGGACCGGTGACGCCTACGCGCTGGTCGCGGAGTCCGACCTCACCGGGACCTACTCCGGCGCGCGCCTCGTCCACGACGCGGGATCGGCCACCTACCGCGTCGGGCTCTGGGACGGGCAGGTGCGGGTCGACGGGGCTCTCACCACCCCCTGGCGTGCTGTGATCACCGGCGATCTGGCGACCGTCACCCGATCCACGTTCGTCGACGACATAGCCCCCGCCTCGAAGGTCCGCGACACCTCCTGGATCAAGCCCGCGCCCGCGCTGTGGACCTGGCTCGCGGGGGGCAAGCCGGCCGGGCAGAGCCTGGAGAAGCAGAAGGCGTACGTGGACTACGCGGCTCAGCGCGGCTGGCCGTACACCGTGGTCGACGCGGGCTGGTACTTCGACCCGGACCAGTGGGATGTCACCGACCCCGACTGGCAGACGAACAGTTGGATGCCCGAGCTCGTGCGCTACGGCCGCGAGCGTGGCGTCGGCATCCAGGTCTGGATCCACCAACGCGACCTCGACACTCCTGAGGAGCGGCAGCAGTGGCTGCCGACACTGGAGAAGTGGGGCGTCAAGGGCGTGAAGATCGACTTCATGGACTCCGAGGCGCAGGAGACGTTCCGCTGGTACGACGCGATCCTGGCCGGAACCGCGAAGCACCATCTCCTCGTCAACTTCCACGGCTCGACGATCCCCAAGGGCATCCACCGCACCTGGCCGCAGGTCATGACGATGGAGGGCGTCAGCGGCGAGGAGAAGAAGACCAATACCCCGGAGCACCTGGCGACGCTCCCCTTCACCCGCAATGTCATGGGCGGGATGGACTACACGCCGGGCGCCTTCCATCGTGCGGAGCGTCCCAACGCGGCTTCGGACGCCGGCGAGGTGGGGCTCTCCGTGCTCTACGAGTCCGGCATCCAGAATCTCGCGGGCACACCGGAATCGTACGACGCGCGCCCCGAGGCCCGGCGCTTCCTGGAGCAGATCCCGGCGGCCTGGGACGAGACGGAGCTGCTGACGGGTGACCCCGGCAGGAGCGCGGTCCTGGCCCGGCGTGACGGCGGACGCTGGTTCATCGGCGGCATCTTCGCGGGCGAAGCCCGCACCGCCGAGGTCCCGCTGCGCCTCGGCCACGGCACGTGGCTGGTGGAGACGGTCACGGACGGCTCCGGCGGACTGGTGCGCGAGGGCAGGATGCTGCGCGGTGACGCGACGCTTTCCGTACCGGTGGTCGCGGACGGCGGCTTCGCGGCGATGGCCTGCCGTTGGTATCCGGGCCGTACCAGTTGCGACCGTCAGCGCCCCTGACGGGGCCGGGCCCTGTCCCGCCTTTTCGCACCTGACCCGCTCAGACCCAGGCCGGCACACCGGCCGGGGCCCGCGCAACCGGGTCCCGGCCGGGCGCCGACGGCCGCCTTCCTTCGCGGGAACAGACCGCAGGAAGCGCGTTGTCCTCGTACGAGAAGCCGGGAGGCACCATGGCCAAGGCACCAGATCCGTCGAGAAGGGCGCTGCTCGCCACAGGTACCGCGTTGGGTGGCGCGCTGGCCGTGGGAGGCGGTACGGCCGCCCCCGCCCAGGCCGCCCCTCCCACCGGGGAGGCCGGACCACCACGGAGTACGCCGGTAGCACCACACGTCTCCCCGGACATCTGGCGCACCGTCCTCGACGACGCCGACCCGGTCTGGCAGCGGATGCCGAAGTCCTGGTACGAAGGCCCGTTCCTCGGCAACGGCCGCCTCGGCTCCGGCATCTACGCCGAACCGGGCGGGAACGCCGTCCGCTTCAATGTCCAGCACTCCGAAGTCCAGGATCACCGACCGGAGTTCGGTTCGCTCTTCGGTCTTGCCCGGCTGCCGATCGGTTACTTCACTCTGGAGCCCGTCGGCACCATCACCGGCCTGGACTGGCGGCTGCGGCTACGCGACGCCGAGTTGACCGGCACCCTCGTCACCACCGCGGGCTCGCTGACACTGCGCGCCTTCGTACACTCCTCCGCCGACCTGCTCACCGTCGAGGTCACGCCGAGCGAGGGTGAACGCGGCTTCCGCTGGGTCTTCCACCCGGCCGTGGCGATCAGCCCCCGGGCCGCGTTCAAACCCATCCCCCAGGGATACACGGCCAATCCACCGGCCACGATCGAGGAACACGGGGACGTGTCCGCCGCCGTACAGCCACTGCTCGCGGGCGGCCGGCATGTCACCGCCTGGCAGGAAGTGGCCCGCCACCGCAGCCGCACCCTGTACGCGACGGTCACACACTCCCACCCGGCGGCCACCGCCCGCGACCGTGCGCTGCGCACCGTACGGACGGCTCGGGCGGTACCGTTCGACGTGCACGCGCTCCCGCACCGCGCATGGTGGCACCGCTACTACCGGAAGGGCTTCCTGTCACTGCCGGACGCCCGGTTGCAGCGCTTCTACTGGATCCAGCTCTACAAGGTCGCGGCGGCCGCCCGCAAGGACGCGCCGGTGATGGCGACCTCCGGGCCGTGGCTGGAGCCGACGCCCTGGCCCAACACCTGGTGGAACCTCAACGTCCAGCTCGAGTACTGGCTGATACATGGCTCGAACCACCTCGAACTCGACGCCGTCACCAGGGCGTTGAGCGAATTCCGGGACCAGCTGGGTGCGGAGGTCGCCGCTCCCTGGCGCGGGGACTCGTACGGTATTCCGCGCACCACCGACACCCGGCTCGTCAACGGCGGTGCCACGCCGGGCGACTTGGGCTATGGCGTCGGCATCCCCGGCCAGGACCCGCCCACTCCCGAGGTCGGCAACCTCACGTGGGCTCTGCACAACGTCTGGCTCAGCTACCGCCACACCATGGACGAGACCATCCTGCGCGATGTCCTCTTCCCGCTGCTGCGCAAGGCCGTCAACTACTACCTGCACTTCCTTTCCCCGGGCAGCGACGGCACGCTGCATCTCCCGGCCACCTTCTCCCCCGAGTACGGGGTCAACGCGCCCGACTGCAACTACGACCTGATGCTGCTGCGCTGGGGCTGCCGTACCCTCCTGGAGTCGGCCGAACTGCTGGGCAAACGGGACCCGCTGGCGGGCCGCTGGCGCGAGGTGCTGGCCAGGCTCACCCCGTACCCGGTGGACGGCAACGGTTTCATGATCGGGTCAGGGGTCCCGTTCGCCAAGTCGCACCGCCACTACTCGCACATGCTCGCCGTCTATCCGCTGTACGAGATCACGGGCCGGACGGCGGACGAGCGCGCGCTGATCGAGAAATCGCTCGCCCACTGGGTCGGCTTCGAAGGCGCCCTCCAGGGCTACACCTTCACCGGCGCGGCCTCCATGTCCGCGCTCCTCGGCAAGGGCGACGACGCACTCGCCTATCTCGGTCAGCTGATGACGCGCTTCATCCAGCCCAACACCATGTACAAGGAGTCGGGCCCGGTCATCGAGACCCCGCTGTCCGCCGCCCAGTCGCTGCACGACATGGTGTGCCAGTCCTGGGGCGGCACGATCAGGGTGTTCCCGTCCCTCCCCGCGGTGTGGCGCGATCTGGCCGTGCACGACTTCCGTACGCAGGGCGCCTTCCTGCTCAGCGCGGTACGGGAGAAGGGCGTGACCCGCTGGGTGCGGCTCACCAGCGAGGCGGGCGCCCCGTGCGTCGTGCGCCACGGCATCACGGGAGCCGTCGAGGTCCGGGACGACCGGGGACGGCCCATGACGTACGAGCGGACCGGCGAAGGGGAGATCCGCATTTCCCTCCGCAAGGGCCGAGCGGCGCTCATCACCTCGGCCGGAGACACCCCGGACCTCACCATCCGCCCCGTCACACCCGGCGAACCGGCCCCCCGGTGGGGGTTGCCCGCCTGATCCGGACAGGGGCAGGGGCCCGGTGGGGAAAGGGCATGCAGAAATCGGTTGCCATCCCTGTCGGGGAGCCGGAGAAGCCGGCTCCCTTCGTGAACTCGATATTTCGCTGTCCAGGGGCGACGAGGCGGGGATCAGTCACTTACGCTGCACAGAAACCGCCTTCTACCAGATCCGCGTACCGCCCCTCGAAGGGACACCTCTCCGTGCTCAGCGACCGCCTCGACCACGCCTCCCTCGACTATGTCGAAAGCCGCGATCCGGGACAGGGGCGGCTCGCCCCCCGGGCCCGGTACCGGTCGGACGCCATGTCCCTGGACCTGAACGGTGATTGGCGCTTCCGGCTGGCGGACTCCCTGCGGGCGCTGACGCCGGGCTTCGAGGCGCCGGATCACGACGACTCCGGCTGGGAGCACCTTCCCGTACCGTCCAGCTGGCAGATGCGGGACATCGCCGGCACACCGCGCTTCGGCACGCCCGCGTACACCAATCTCGTCTACCCGTTCCCGGTCGACCCGCCGCGCGTGCCGGACGCCAACCCCACCGGCGAGTACCGGCGGGAGTTCACCCTGCCGGAGGACTGGCCGGACACGGGGCGCGGCGTGCTGCGCTTCGAAGGGGTCGACTCGGCCTTCGCCGTGTATCTCAACGGCGTTCCGCTCGGTGACGGCAAGGGCAGCCGGCTGCCCACGGAGTTCGACGCGACCGACGCGCTGCGTCCCGGCCGCAACGTCCTCGCCGTACGGGTCCACCAGTGGTCCGCGGGCAGCTACCTGGAGGACCAGGACATGTGGTGGCTGTCCGGGATCTTCCGCCCGGTGGCCCTGCTGCACCGGCCCGAGGACGGCGTCGGGGACCTCTTCGTGCACGCGGAGTACGACCACCTCACCGGCAAGGGCACCCTGCGGGTGGAGTCCGACGCCACCGGCCGGGTCACCGTGCCCGAGCTGGGCCTGGACCTCGCGGTCGGCGAGCGGGCCGAGGTGCCGGTCGAGCCGTGGACCGCGGAGACGCCCCGGCTGTACGACGCGGAGCTGACCACGGCGGGCGAACGCGTCCGGCTGCGGATCGGGTTCCGTACGGTGACGGTCTCCGGCGGTCTGCTGCGGGTCAACGGCACCCCGCTGCTGCTGCGCGGGGTCAACCGGCACGAGTGGGACCCGGACACCGGCCGCACCCTGACCGTCGGGACGATGCGCCAGGACATCGAGCTGATGAAGCGGCACAACATCAACGCGGTGCGCACCAGCCACTACCCGCCGGACGGCCGCTTCCTCGATCTCTGCGACGAGCTGGGGCTCTGGGTGATCGACGAGTGCGACCTGGAGACCCACGGCTTCTACCTCAACGGCTGGCGGAACAACCCGAGCGCGGACCCGGCCTGGCGCGACGCGCTGCTCGACCGGATGCGGCGCATGGTCGAGCGCGACAAGAACCACGCCAGCGTCATCATGTGGTCGCTGGGCAACGAGTCGGGCACCGGGGACAATCTGCGGGCCATGGCCGACTGGTCGCACGAGCGCGACCCGGGCCGCCCGGTGCACTACGAGGGCGACTGGGACAGCGGTTACGTCGACGTCTACAGCCGGATGTACGCGGACCACGCCGAGACCGACCGGATCGGCCGGGGTACGGAGGACCCGACGACCGACCCGGAGCTCGACGAGCACCGCCGGTCGCTCCCCTTCATCCTCTGCGAGTACGGCCACGCCATGGGCAACGGCCCGGGCGGACTCAGCGAGTACCAGCGCCTCTTCGAGCAGCACCCGCGGCTCCAGGGCGGTTTCATCTGGGAGTGGATCGACCACGGTGTCCGCCGTCGCACCGCGGACGGCCGGGAGTTCTTCGCGTACGGCGGTGACTTCGGCGAGGTCGTCCACGACGGCAACTTCGTGGCGGACGGGCTGGTCTTCCCGGACCGCGTCCCCTCCCCCGGGCTGACCGAGTTCAAGAAGGTCGTCGAACCGGTGGCGATCCGGGTGGACGCCGCCGCGCGCACGGTGTCGGTGCGCAACGGCCTGGACTTCGCCGACACCGGGCATCTGCGCTTCCACTGGCAGGTGGAGGACGAGGGCGTCCCGGGCGGGCAGGGCGAACTGACCGTGCCCGCCGTCGCCGCGGGCGACTCGATCGTCGTGGGCTGGCCGCGCGAGCTGAGCGAGGCGGCGGACGCGGGACCGGCCGGCGCCGAGCGGTGGCTCACCGTCGCCGCGCGGCTCGCCAAGGACGAGCCGTGGGCCCCGGCCGGCCATGAAGTGGCCTGGGCACAGGAGCGGTTGGCCCCCGGGGCGCCCGTGGCCGCGGCGGCTGCGCCGGGCACGGCAGGTCCGGCGGAGCTCCGTGTGGACGGTGGCCGGATCACCCTCGGGGACGGTGTCTTCGACGCGGGCACCGGACGTCTCGTACGACTCGGAACGGTGCCGGTGGAGGGCCCGCGGCTCGATGTGTGGCGCGCGCCCACGGACAACGACTCGCGCGGCCGGCACGGTTCGGAGGCCGAGAAGTGGCGCGCGGCGGGGCTGGACCGGCTGGAGCACAAGGTGCTGTCCGTCGAGCCCGGGGAGGGGACGCTCACGGTGACCACCCGGGTGGCCGCCGCGGGCAGTGACGCGGCGCTGTCGGCCGTCTACCGGTGGAGCGCCGCGCCCGCCACCGCCTCCGAAGGGGGTGCCGGCGGTGCCCTGCGGCTGACCCTGGAGGTCCGGCCGCTGGGCGCCTGGGACGTGACGCTGCCCCGCGTGGGGCTGCGCGCCGCCGTGCCGGCCGCGCTCTCCTCGGTGAGCTGGTTCGGCGCCGGTCCGCACGAGGCGTACCCGGACACCCGGGCCGCCGCCCGCGTCGGACGGTTCGCCTCGGACGTGGACGGCCTCCAGACGCCGTACCTCTTCCCGCAGGAGAACGGCAGCCGCGCCGATGTCCGCTGGGTCGGGCTCGCGCCGGCCGGCGGCGGGGAGGGGCTGCGGCTGAGCGGCCCCTCGCCCTTCTCGTTCGCCGCCCGTCCCTGGAGCAGCGAGCGGCTGGACGCCGCGGCCCATCCGACGGAGCTGGTGCGGGACGGTCTCGTCCATCTCACGGTGGACGCGGCGCAGCAGGGCATCGGCAGCGCCTCGTGCGGTCCCGGCGTACTGCCCGAGTACCGGCTGCTGCCCGCTCCGACGGTCCTCACCGTCGACTGGGCGGTCTGGGGAGCGACGGCCGGTACGGAGTAGGGGTTCCGGGAACGACGGTGACCGGCCTCCCCACGCGGGGGGCCGGTCACCGTGTCAGCTTCGCCCGGCGGGGGCGGGGGTCAGCGCTTGATCTCCTTGATGCGGAGCATGCGCGTGATGACCTTGTCGAGCTCGTCGTCCTCGAAGACCTTCTTCCAGTCGTCCTTGACGATCGACTCACGGCCGTAGTCCATGGCGATCAGGCAGGCGTCGGAGAACGGGTTGTCGCCCTTGAGGGTGTTGGCGAGCGCGACCTGCGTGTGGCCCAGCAGCATCGCGCGGGCGGCGGGCTCGGGCACACCGACGGTGTGGACCGTCTCGTGCAGGGCCTCGGTGAGCAGCGCGCCGACCATGCAGGCGATGGTCTCGACCAGGGTCGGCTCCAGGACGGCGAGCTGCTTGACCGTCACCCAGTGGACGTCGACGACGGGCGCGTACATCGTGCGGATCACGGCCTCGGCCAGTTCCCGTACGGACGCGTCGGGGCCCTCGAAGGACGCGACGACCTCCTGCGGGGCGGCGATGCCGCCGAAGGTGTCCGCGTACTCCTCCTTGGTGGTGCGCTCCAGGAAGACGGACGGGTGGCAGGGGTGGGCGACGGCGTTGTGCACGTCGTCGCGGCGGGTCAGCAGGCCCGCGTAGGCCGCCGCCGGGTCGAGGGTGAGCAGGACGGCGCCCGGCTTCATCAGCGGGACGAGCTGCTCAGAGACGGCGCCGAGGACGACGTCCGGCACGGCGAGGATGACGACGTCGGCCTGCTTGGCGGCCTCGTCGGAGTCGGTGAGCTCGCGGCCGAGTCCACGGATCAGCTCCTGGCCCTTGGGCGAGTTCTCGGCGAACAGCGTCCGGAAGTCGCTCTTGACGAGGTTGTTGGAGACGCGCTGGCCCATCTTGCCAGCGGCGCCGATGACGGCGACGGTCTTGTTCTCGGTGGCCATTACTTACTCCTCTGAAGGGTGGTGATGCAGTGCCGGGTCCACTGGTCCTCGATCCGGGCCGTGGTCTCGAACCCGCCGTCCTGCCACGGGAGCCAGTGCTCCACGATCTGGTTGATCGACCGCTCGTGCGGCCGTACGGTCTCGACGAGGTGGGCGTGGTCGAGCAGGCCCTCGCCCAGCGGGGCGCCGGCGTAGGTGAAGCCGACCCAGCCGTCCCGGCGGCTGAAGGCGAAGTCCTTGACATGAATGTTGACGACGTACGGGGCGGTCGCCTCGACGACATCCCGGGGGCGCTCCAGACGGGCGACGCAGTTGCCCGGATCGAGGACGACGCCCAGGTGGGGGTCGTCGACGGCGCGGACGACGGTGAGGAGGTCGTCGGTGGAGACCTGTTCGTAGGTCTCCAGGCCGAGGGTGACCCCCTGGGCCGCGTACGCGGGGACGGCGCGCCGCAGCAGCCCGGTGGCCTCGGCGGTGCCGGGGCGGTGGTCCGCGCTGTTCATCATCGAGCGGACGAGGGTGACACCGAGCTTGCCCGCCAGTTCGAGATAGCGGGCGAGGTGGTCCTCGCCGATGCCGCGCGTGCCGAGTTCCAGGGTGACGCCGAGGTCCTCGGCGGTGGCCCGGAGGCCGGCGAGGCGGGCGTCGTCGAAGGTCTCGATCAGCGGGTAGTCGCAGATCTGGAAGACGTCGCCGCCCAGCTCCCGGGTGGAGCGGACCATCTCCTCGACGGTCAGCGGCACCGGGGCGCGCGAGGAGATCCGCCAGAAGTAGGCGTAGGTGCTCAGTCCGTAGGCCATCACGCATCCGCCTTCACGGTTCGCCCGCTCAGCTCGTCGAGGATCTGCTCGACGGCCCGCGGGTCATGGGCGAAGCGCCCGAGGAAGAGTCCGTCGACGCCCTCGCCGAGGGTGGACAGGAGTCCGGGGCCCGCGCTGCCGCCGTAGATGACCCGGCTTCCGGCGTACGCGGGGCGCTCCCGGAGCCAGTCGGTCAGCGCGGCGCAGACGCGGCTGATGTGGTCCGGCGAGGCGGGGCGGGGGGCGCCGATCGCCCACTGGGGTTCGTACGCCACGACGATCGGGCCGCGCCCGCCGCCCTCGTGCGCGGCGGTGTCGAGGATCCGGGCGAGCTCGGCGACGGTGCGTGTCGCGGCCTCGGCCGGGTCGGCGCGGTCGAGTTCGCCGACGCAGAGCACGGGGGTGAGGCCGTTGCGCAGCGCGGCGGCGGTCTTGGCGGCGACGACCGTGTCGCCCTCGCCGAAGAGGCGGCGCCGTTCGGCGTGGCCGACCTCGGCGTAGGAGCAGCCGATCTCCTTGAGGTACGGGCCCGAGACCTCGCCGGTGAACGGCCCCCGGTCGTCGGTGGCGAGGTCCTGGGCGCCGACGGCGACGCCGGTGCCGTCCAGAACGGTGCCGAGCGGGACGATCGCGGGGAAGGCGGGCAGCACGAACACCTCGGTGAGGCCGCCGGTGACGGCCGGGTGCCGGGCGGCGATGTCACCGATGCGGCGGGCCCAGTTGAGGGTCTCGTGATGCCCGAAGTACATCTTGAGGCTCACCCCGAGCAGGGTGGGAGCGGACATCAGGCTGCGGCTTCCTCTTCGGACTCGTAGTCGTTCATGAGCTGCACCTTGGCGGCGGAGGCGGACGACTCGTCGAAGCGGTACGTCAGCCACTCGGCGGCCAGCCGGCGGGCCAGTTCGACGCCGACGACGCGCTGACCGAAGGTGAGGACCTGCGCGTTGTTGGAGAGGACGGCGCGCTCGACGGAGAAGGAGTCGTGGGCGGTGACGGCCCGGATCCCCTTGACCTTGTTGGCGGCGATCGCCACGCCGAGGCCGGTGCCGCAGACGAGCAGGGCCCGGTCGGCCTCGCCGCGCGCGATCATCTCGGCGGCGGCGATGGCGATGGTCGGGTAGGCGGTGTGGCCGTCGGCGTCGACACCGACATCGGTGACCCCGGCGACGAGTTCGTTGTTCTGGAGGTCCTTCTTCAGTATTTCCTTGTAGTCGAAGCCGGCGTCGTCCGAGCCGACGACGATCCGCAGCTTGTCGCTCATGGGGGGTGCTCCTCGGTGGGTGGGTTCAGCGGCCGGCGAGTACGCCGTGGACGGCGCGGACGATCAGGGCGAGGGAGTGGGCGCCGGCGTCGGGGGTGCCGAGGGACCGTTCGACGTGCGGGCGGGCGCGGCCGATCCGGGGGACGAGGTCGGCGGTGGCCTTGGCGGCCTGTTCGGCTGCGGTGGCGGCCCGGTCCCAGGCGTCGGCGAGCGCCGCGCCCTCGGCGGTGGCGTCGTCGAGGGTCCGCGCGAACGGGACGAGGACGTCGACCATCGTCTTGTCGCCGACCTCGGCCCCGCCGAGGCGCCGCACGGCGGCGGAGGCTTCCGCGACGCCGCCCGCCACGGTCCGCGCGGTGGGCGCCTCGGTGTCGCCGAGGGTGGTGCCGACGGCGTGCAGCAGGACGCCCCAGAGCGCTCCGGAGGTGCCGCCGGCCCGGTCGGACCAGGCGTCGGCGGCGGCGTTGACCGTCGTACGGGCGCCGGCGCCCGCCTCCGCGGCGGCGACGGCGGCGAGCCGGGCGGCCTCGGAGCCGCGGCGCATGCCGATGCCGTGGTCGCCGTCGCCGGCGACGGCGTCGATCCGGCCCAGCTCCTCGGCGTGGGTGTCCACGGTGTCACTGATCGCGGTGAGTACGGCGACCGCGGTGGCGGCGACCGCGCGGGACTCCTCGGTGGCGGCGGGGACCGCGGTGGCCGTGGCGTCCCCGGCCGCGGCCGGGGCTGCTTCGGCGGCGGGGGCGGCCTGGGAGGTGACCGCGCCCTTGCGGTAGGCGGGGGTGTCGGCCCCGGCGGTCCACAGCGCTTCGAGCTCCTCGTCCAGCCAGCAGAGCGTGAGCGAGATGCCCGCCATGTCGAAGCTGGTGACCAGTTCGCCGACCTCGGGCTCGACGGCCTCGACCCCGGCCTCGGCGAGCAGCTGGGCGACCCGGCGGTAGACGACGAACAGTTCCTCGTACTTGACGCTGCCGAGGCCGTTGAGGATGACCGCGGCGCGCGCGCCGCGCGGCTGTGCCACGCCCTCGGGGAGTTCTGCCAGCAGGGTGGAGACCAGCAGTTCGGCGGCCTCGTCGGCCGTCGGGACGTCCTGTTCGCCGATGCCGGGCTCGCCGTGGATGCCCAGGCCGACGGCCATCCGGCCCTCGGGCACGGTGAACAGCGGGCTCTCCGCGCCGGGGAGCGTGCAGCCGCCGAAGGCGATGCCGAAGGAGCGGGTGCGCTCGCCCGCGTGCCGGGCCGCCAGGACCACCTCGTCGAGGGAGCGGCCCTGTTCGGCCGCGGCCGCGGCGGCCTTGAAGACCGGCAGGTCCCCGGCGATCCCGCGGCGCTTGTCACGCTCGTCGGTGCTCGCGCTGGAGACGTCGTCGGTGACGGCGACCGTACGGGTCTCGATGCCCTCGGCGGTGAGCTGCCGCGCCGCCTGTCCGAAGTGCAGTACGTCGCCCGCGTAGTTGCCGTACATGAGGACCACGCCGCCGCCGGCGTGGGCGCTCTGCGCGACGGTGCGGACCTGCCGGGCCGACGGCGAGGCGAAGACGTTGCCGACGGCCGCTCCGTGCGCGAGCCCGGGGCCCACCAGGCCGGAGAAGGCCGGGTAGTGGCCCGAGCCGCCGCCGATCACGACGGCGACCTGGCCGGGCGGGGTCGGCGCGGAGCGTACGACACCCCCGGAGACGGGGCGCACCCAGCGGCGGTGGGCCGCCACGAAGCCTTCGAGCGCCTCGTCGGCGAAGGCTTCGGGAGCGTTGAACAGGCGGGTCATGTCAGTGCACCTCGAGAAGCGGCTGGTCCGCGGGGTCGGAGGGGTGGGCGGGCCGGCGCCTGGCGAGCAGGACCATCAGGACGGCCGACAGGAGCATGAAGCCGCCCACCACGAACATGGAGAGGGTGTACGAGCCGCTGAAGTCCTTGAGCCAGCCCGTGACATAGCCGGCCGCGAAGCCGCCGATGTTGCCCATCGTGTTGATGAGGGCGATGCCCGCCGCGGCGGCGGCGCCGGTCAGGAAGCGGGAGGGGATCGACCAGAAGACGGGCAGCGCGGCGAAGATCGAGCACGCCGTCACGGTGATCACGGCGATGGTCGCGGCCGGGGAGTCCATGTAGAGGGCGACGGGGATGGAGATACCGCCGACGACGGCCGGGCCCGCGACGTGCCATGTCTTGGTGCCGTGCCGGGTGGCGTGCCGGGACCAGAAGAAGAGGACGACGGCGGCCGGCAGGTACGGGATGGCGGTGATCAGCGCCTTGTCCATGACGCTGAAGGAGGTGCCGAAGCTCTCCTGGAAGCCCTCGATGATCGTGGGCAGGAAGAAGGCGAGCGCGTACAGGCCGTAGATGAAGCCGAAGTAGACCATCGCGAGGGTCCAGACGCGTCCGCTGCGGAACGCCTCCTTCAGGGCCGCGCGGCCGTGGCTCTCGTCGGCGCCCGTCTTGGCGGCGTTCTCCGAGACCAGCTCGGCGGTCAGCCACTCCTTCTCGGCCGGGGTGAGCCACTTGGCGTCGGCGGGCCGGTCGATCAGGTAGAACCAGGCGACGACGCCGAGGAGGATCGCGGGGATGGACACGAAGAGGAACATCACGCGCCAGCCCTCAAGGCCGAAGAGCCCGTGGTGGCCGATGAGCCAGCCCGCGAGCGGGGCGCCGAAGACGGTGGTGAGCGGCTGGGCCAGGTAGAAGAGCGCGAGCACCTTCGTACGGTGCCGGGAGGGCACCCACTGGCTCAGGAAGAGGATCGCCCCGGGGAAGAAGCCCGCCTCGGCGACGCCGAGGAGGAAGCGCAGCGCGTAGAGCTGCTCGCTGTTCTGCACCCAGGTGAACAGCAGGGACACGATGCCCCAGGTGACCATGATCCTGGCGAGCCAGCGGCGGGCGCCGAAGCGGTGCAGCGCCATGTTGCTGGGGACTTCGAGAATGATGTATCCGATGAAGAAGACCCCGGACGCGAATCCGAACTGCGCCGCGGTGAGCGCCAGGTCCTCCCCCATGCCGTTCGGCTCCGCGAAGGAGACCGCCGTCCGGTCGAGATAGTTCACGAAGAACATCAACGCGACGAACGGGACGAGCCGGATCGAGACCTTCTTGATGGCTGATCTCTCGACGGCGGATGGCAACGCGGTGGCACCCATGGTGACTCCCTCGGCAGCGCCGGACAGCTCCGTCCGGACTCGGGTCACAGTCGGCGGCGATCATGGCTGAAACAGAGCGCAGCATCTCGCTCCACCGGCTGATGTGTCTTCAACGTAACCCCCAGAAGAAAATTGGTCACCAATTGACCAATGTGGCGAGCGTCACTCTTCAAGTGATGCACGCCACTCTTGACAAGGGGCTGGGCGACGCGGCTATGGGCGCGTTCAGGACACCTTTGAACAGCGGGAACACCCATCTGGTGTACTGGTGACCGTGACCAGTCAGCCTGATCAGCAATCACCCGCCTCGCCGGATCTCGCCCGGCTGCTGCGCCCTGTCGTGCGCGAGTCCTCGGTGAGCGAGGTCGCCAAGCGGCTCCTCGACCATCTCTCCGCGGGCGACATCAAGCCCGGCACCCGGCTGCCCGCGGAGCGTCAGCTCGCCGAGGCCCTCGGGGTCGCCCGGTCCAGTGTGCGCGGCGCCCTCTCCGCCCTCGACGTGCTGGGCATCATCGAGATCCGTCCCGGCTCCGGCTCGTACGTGCGCGAGGGGACCTCGGAGTTCCTGCCGCGCGCCATCAACTGGGGACTGATGCTCGGCCAGCGGCGCACCCAGGACCTGGTGGAGGTCCGTACGCACATGGAGGGCGTGTCGGCGCGGCTGGCGGCGGAGCGCGCCACCGAGGAGGACGTGGCGCGGCTGGAGGAGCACCTGCGGCGGATGCGGGACGCCGGCACGGATGTCGCGGCGTTCATCGACGCGGACATCGCCTTCCACCTGGAGACGGCGAGCATCGCCAGGAACTCGGTGCTGAGCGACATCCTGCACTCCATCCGCGCGCTGCTCCAAGTGTGGATGGAGCGGGTCAGCGATCTGGAGGGGACCGTGAGCGGCACCCTGTGCGAGCACGACGCCGTCCTGGCGGCCATCCGCGCCCATGACCCGGACGCGGCCAACGAGGCGATGGCCGAGCACATGCGGATGGCCAGCGCGCGGCTGCGGGAGTCCATCGGCACACCGGACGGCGGCGCGGACGGTACGGCGAACGACGTGGCGGACACCGCGGCGGTCCGGAACGCGTGAAGCGCCGCCCCGCGACAGGCGGGGCGGCGCTCCGACAGCGGGTCACCTCACGGCAGTCGGCGGGTGACGTCGGCGGGTGCCGAACAGCGGGTGACGGTCACCAGTCGTACGGGCTGCGCTGCTGCCCGCCCTGCGGGCCGGGCGCCGAGGTGGGCGCGGGGGCCGGGGTGTGGGCCCTGCCGCTGTTCGCCTCGTCGTACGTGGGGGGCCAGACGGGCCGCGGCGGAGGGTCGCTCCGCACCGGCTTCTTGTTCTCCGGCTGGTCCCACTCGCCCTCGCCCAGGACGAGGATGGGGTCGAACATCACCACGACACCGGCCAGCACCAGGAAGACCGCGGGGCCGAGCAGCATCGGGAACATGATCGAGGTCGGCGAACCGCCTCCGGCGGAGCCGCCGGCCGCCCCCTGCAGATGCACACTGATGGCGGCCATGCCGGTGTAGTGCATGCCGGTCACGGCGATGCCCATCACGAGGCTGGCGCCGAGGCTGGGCAGGAAGCCGTGGATCGACACGGCGGCCCAGAGCGCGGCCGTCGCGGCGACGACGGCGATGACGACGGAGAGCACCACGGTCGGTGTGTCGTAGTCCAGCCGTCCGTGCAGACGCATCCCGGCCATGCCGATGTAGTGCATGGCCGCGACGCCGAGACCGGTGATCGTGCCGGCGGTGGTCAGTGTGACCCGGGTCGCCTCGCGGTAGCCGACGATGAAGATTCCGATACCGACCACGACGATCGCCACGACCAGGCTGAGAACGGTCAGCGGTATGTCGTAACTGATCGGCGCTTCCTTCACCTGGAAGCCGATCATGGCGATGAAGTGCATGGTCCAGATGCCCGAACCGATGGATGTCGCACCGAGCCCGAGCCAACCGGGCTTCCAGGACTGCTCGGTGCGCAGCGATCTAGTGGTGCAGCGGAGCCCCAGAGCCCCGCCCAGAACTGCCATGAGATAGGCCGCCACAGGTGTGACTGCGCCATAATTGAATCCATCGACGGTGCCCTGCATGAGTGATGTGCCCTTCACCCCGTGTGACTTGTGTGCAGAAACTGTGTACTCGTGGCGACACTATGGCCATGAAGGGGCGCGACAAACACCTCTCCGATCACTTGTTGATAAAGGTGTTCCGACCCGAGCGGAGCAAGAGCGGCGAGATACCGCAATGTCCGGACTCGTCTCCGGCTGCAACGTTCCAACACGCCGACGGGAACGCGATATGACGGCACATCAGCTGTTCCCGTCGCCTTCGGTCCGCAGCCGGGACAGCGCCGCGGACGTCATCGCCGTGATGCCGGTGGGAAGCGCGGTACGGATGTCCGGGGCGAACTCCGGGGAGTGGTGGGGCGGGAGGACGGCGAGCTTCTCCTCGGCCGTGCCCGGCGTCTGTGCCCACACCTTCGGGCCCACCACCCCCAACATCCAGTACACAAGCGCGATCCCCTCCTCTCCGTGCACGGAGACTCCCGCGTCCCCGTACAGCGGAAAGTCCTCGGTCGCCATGGACGGGGGCCAGGCTGCCACACGTTCGGAACCGTAGAGGCGCACATGAGCCTGGCGTACGCCGGCGGTCGCCGCCGGGTCGGGGTGGGTGACCGGGGAGCGCGAAACGGTACGTATCTCCGGGTCCCGGAGGCAGTGGGAGGCGGCGCACTCCGCCCGTACGATCCGCTCCACCGAGGCCGTCATCCGGTCGAGCGTGCGCTCGGACAGGGCGCGGACCGTGACGCCGAGCGTCGCCCGGTCGGGAACGAGGTTGTCGGCCGCCCCGGAGTGGAAGGACCCGACGTTCAGCAGCGCCGGCTCGGTCGGGGCACACTCCCGGGAGACGATCCCCTGGAGCCGCAGCACCGCCGCGGCGGCGGTGACCACCGGGTCCACCGCGAGGTGCGGGGTGCCCGCGTGACCGCCCCTGCCGTGGACGACGGCCTCGATGCCCGCGCTCCCCGCCAGCATCGGCCCGTACGCGTGGGCGACCATGCCCGCGGGCAGCAGCGCGGTGTGCTGGGCGAGGACCGCGTCGGGCCGCCCGAAGCGCTCGTACAGTCCGTCCGCCAGCAGCGCCCGCGCCCCGGCGAGGGTCTCCTCGGCGGGCTGGCCGACGACGACCACCGTGCCGCGCCAGCTCTCCCGGGACCGGGCCAGCAGCGACGCGGCGCCCGCGGCGGCGGCCATGTGCAGGTCATGGCCGCAGGCGTGGGCGACGGGCCCGCTGCTCGTGTACGGCAGGCCGGTCCGCTCGGTGACGGGCAGCGCGTCCAGTTCCGTACGGATCATGACGCGGGGTCCGTCGCCGTTGCGCAGCACTCCGACGACGCCGTGGCCGCCGATGTCACCCGTCACCGCGTACCCCGCCTCGCGCAGCCACTCCCCCAGCCGGGCCGCCGTACGGCGCTCCTCGCCGGAGCGTTCGGGGTGCTGGTGCAGATCGAGGCAGAACGCGACGGCGGGGCGCAGGATCTCCCGCAGTCCGGCCAGGACGGGCGTGTTCTCTCCGGGGTACGCGACAGGGCTCACCCGGTCCATCGTGCGCCACCTCGGCCGCGTGCCGCGTACAGACCGCTGACACGGGCGGTCAGTGGAAGACACACCGGGGTGGCAGTGGGTTCGGCTGGAATACGAGGGCACCACGGCACAGGACCACCGGGGAACCCCTCGGGGGCCGGCGCAGACCAAGGAGTCACCATGGCCGACAAGAACACCCTCGCCTCGCTCGCCGACGAGATCATGGAGCTGGAGTCGGAGACCTTCGAGATCTCCGACTACTCGGACGCCAGCGAGGTCGTGCTCGCGGGCTCCACGAGCTGCAGCTCGACGTCGACCTGCTCCTCCACCACGAGCACCACGTCCTGCAGCGCCTGATCGACGCCGCTCCCGTATCCGGACGGGCGGCACCTGCGACCTTCCGCGCAGGTGCCGCCCGTTCGCGTGTTCCGGCCGCCGGTGCGGCGGCCGGGACGCGGTGCCCGCGGGTTCAGGGGAAGGGATGCGGTACGAGACGGATCTCCCGCTCGGTCAGCTCCCGGTCGCGCAGCCCGGCCCGGTGGGCCGCGGTGCGCAGTCTCGGCATGCCCGGGGCCCGCTGGCGGGACCAGCCGAAGTCGATCGGCAGCAGACCGGGTACGAGGGTGGCCACCGTGCACAGCCCCATCCGGCGCTGTTCCGGTGTGGTCTGGTCGACGACGATCACATCGTGACCCGCGCGCACGAGTTCGTCGCGCACGTGTGCCACGTCGTCGAGCAGGTCGCCGGTACGGGGCCGGGCCCCCTCCTCCCAGCTCCGGTAGATCTCGTCCGCCGGGCGGACGGCGGACGGCTCCAGATAGCCGCGGACGTGCTCGGCCATCCGCGGCAGCCCGTAGAGCTGGGCATGGTCCTTCAGATGCAGGACCTTTCCGAAGTCGTCGGCCATGGCCTCCAGTTCGGCGCGGCGCTCGGTCACCTGGCGGGGCAGGTGCGGGATGTACGTGAGCACTTCGGAGAGGGCGCCCGTCAGGGCCGCCGCCGGGTCGAGGCTCGCGCCGGCGCCGAAGGAGAAGGTGCCGGGGCCGCCGTCGCGCCGTACCGCCAGACCGGTGACGACGGGTACGGCGAGATCGATCCGGTTGTCGAAGGCGTGCACGTCGTAGCCCTGCGCGCCGGCCCGGTCGATCATGGTGCGTACGGTGCGGTCCGCCACCGAGCCGAGGTCGATCTCGGTGAGCGGCGTGGCGCCGTACCAGGCGACCAGGAAGGCGTCCCGCTCGACGAGTTCGAGGAGACCGCCGAGGACCGCCTCCTCCAGGCTGCCGCCGATGGCGCAGCCGTTGGAGCACTCGAAGACGAAGTTGTCGGAGGCGAGCCCCGCGCTGTAGTGGACGAGACGGGCCGGGACGAGGACCGGGCGGTCGTCGCGCAGCGAGTGTCCCCGCACCCAGGGGATGGGCCGGCCGGGGTCGAAGGGGCTGACCATCGGGTCGTCGCGGTAGGTCTCGGGCGGGTAGAAACCGCACTCGGCGGGCGACAGCGCCGCGTCCCCCAGGTCGTCGTAGGCGGCGACGACCGGCGCGCCGCCGGTGCGCCGGTGGGTGCCCGCGTACCGTTCCAGGCCTTCCAGGAAGGCGAGGTCGCGGCTGGCGTCGAAGCCGTTGGCCTGGCCGCTCCAGGTGACGTCGGTGAGGCCCGCGTAGCCGCGCATGAAGACACTGCCGGCGACCGGCGCGGTGGTGGGCGAGGTGACGTTCATCCAGGTGCCCGCGCCGAGCACCCCGGAGACCGGGTTGGCGAGCGCCGCCACCGGCATGGGGTACGCGGAGGCCGGGCGCAGCCGGTAGACGTCCGGCGCGGGCTTGGGCCGGCTGACGAGGGTGAGCGGCGCCCCGTCCGCGCTCTCCGCGCCGGATCCGGGGCCGGTGCCGCCCGGCCCGCAGTGCGGACAGAGCGGATCGGCGAGCAGGGGGTACGTCCGTACCTCCAAAGTGGCCAGATCCAGTCGTGACACCTGGGGCAGGGACCGGTCGGCGGCGCCGGGACCCGGCGGGGCCACCCCGTCCGGGAGGACGACGGCGCGGTGGAGCGCGTCGACCGCGTCGAGCGCGTACGGGGTGAGTTCCGGCCAGGGACCGGCCGCGCGGGTGCGGCTGCCGGTCTCCAGGGCGTCGCGTTCGGTGCGGGTACGCAGCCGCTGCCAGCGCATGGCGAGACACTGGCCGCAGGCGGGCGCGGTGCCGTCGCCGCCCCAGGGGCCCACCAGCACCTCCCGCGAGGTGAGATGGACGGTGGCGGCGGGGCGGACGGCCGCGAAGGGGTCGCCGCCGCGGTGGCCGAGGACATCGGCGGCGCCCAGCGGCACCACCGTCGGCGCCTGCGCCCCGGTGGCCGGGGTGTGGCGCCCGGTCAGCGCCCGCTGGAGCCGGAGGCAGGCCGCCGCCAGGGGGGTGCGGTCGTCCGGAAGCGGCCGCGCGGGACCGGACGAGACGTCCGTGGCGGGTACGACGGGGGCCGTCATGCGGTGTCGCTCCAGCGGAAGGTCTTCAGCGCGATCGCCCCGAAGACCACGGTGAACACGGCCAGTCCGCCGCAGCCGAGGGCGATGTCGCCGAGGTCGCCGCGGCCGGCGAGGGCGGCGGACGCCGCGTCGTTGAGATAGCGCAGCGGCAGCACCCGCGAGAGGGTCTGGAGCCAGGACGGCATCATGTCGAGCGGCAGGAACGAGCCGGAGACGAAGGCCATCGGCACCATGAGGCAGTTGGCGATCGCCGCGACCGCCTCGGGGGTACGGGCGTACGAGCCGATGACCACACCGATGGTGAGGAACGCGGTGATGCCGAGCACCAGCACGGGCAGCGCCAGCGGCCACCGGGCGTCCAGTTCCAGGCCGAAGAGCGGCAGCATCGCCACGACGATGAAGACCACCGCCTGCACCACACCCACCCCGAGGGCGAGCACGTAGCGGGAGGCCAGTACCGAGGTGAGCGGGGTCGGGGTCATCCGGATCAGCCGGAGCAGATCGTCCCGGCGCCACTGCATGAGGGTGAAGGCGACGCCGAAGACGGCGGCGTTGGCCACACCCCAGGACATCACGCCCGGCGCGATGTACGAGATGTACGGGCGGTCGGTCTCCGCCACCTCCTG
This sequence comes from Streptomyces sp. NPDC088124, assembly GCF_040685895.1. NCBI lineage: Bacteria > Bacillati > Actinomycetota > Actinomycetes > Kitasatosporales > Streptomycetaceae > Streptomyces > Streptomyces sp. NPDC088124. The sequence continues at coordinate 37,593 of NZ_JBFBJB010000050.1, forward strand.
GCCCCGGAAGATCAGCCCGAAGACGACCAGGAACAGCAGGGGGAAGGCGAAGGTGAAGAAGAGGGTGGCCTTGTCCCGGATCTGCGCCCGGTAGCCGGCCCCCGTGAGGCTTGCGTACGCGCTCATCCCTGCTGCTCCGTCGTGTCGGTGTGCGTGTGAGTGTCGGTGTGCGTGGTGTCGGTGTGCGTGGTGTCGGTGTGCGTGGTGTCGGTGTGCGTGGTGTCGGTGTGCGTGGTGTCGGTGTGCGCGGTGCCCGTCAGCTGGAGGTAGACGTCCTCCAGCGTCGCGGTGCGGGTCACGACGCCGTCCAGGCCGATGCGCGCGTCGAGGGCCTGGAGGACCTTGCCGGACGACGCCGTCTCCAGGACCAGGGAGCCGCCCTGCACGGTGACCCGGTCGACCCCCGGGAGGGCCGCCGCGTCGTCCTGGGTCATCCGCTCGACGGGGATCATCAGGCGGGTCGGCGCCGCGGCGGCGGCGACCAGGCGGTGCGGGGAGTCCAGGGCGGCGACGGAACCGCCGACGAGGATCGCCACCCGGTCGCAGAGGGCCTCGGCCTCGTCCAGGTGGTGGGTGGTGTAGACGATGGTGCGGCCCTCGCTCTTGAGCCCGCGCAGCACCTCCCACAGATCGCGGCGGGCCTGCGGGTCCAGGGCGGCGGTGGGCTCGTCCAGGAAGATCAGTTCCGGCCCGTGGACCAGGGCGGAGGCGATGGCCAGGCGCTGGCGCTGGCCGCCGGAGAGGTCCTCGACGCGCACGTCGCGCCGGTCGGTCAGTCCGACGGTCTCCAGGGTGCGGTCGGCGTCCTCCCGGCCGGCCCCGTACAGGGCGGCGACGGTGCATAGGTGTTCGCGGGCGGTCTGCCGGACGAAGAAGGCGGACGACTGGGTCTGCACCCCGAGCCGGGGCAGCAGGGTGACGTCCCGGGGCCAGGGGGTCCGGCCGAGCACCGAGACGGTGCCCGAGTCCGGACGGCGCAGGCCCTCCATGATCTCGACCAGGGTGGTCTTCCCGGCGCCGTTGGGGCCGAGGAGCCCGAAGAACTCCCCGCGCCCGACGCTGAGGGAGACCCCGTCCACCGCCTGGTGGTCACCGTATCGTTTGCGTATTTCCTCGACGACGATCGCCGGTCCGGCGGCTGACTCGTGCGGCACGGACGCCATGGTCCTGGCCTCGCTCATGTGGTTCTGCGCCCCTCTGGGGTTGTGGATCAGTGAACTGGAAGGAGGAAGAGCCCTGTTGCCAGGGCCGCCAGGACGAGAGCGACGAGCAGGGCCGACCCCACGGCGTAGCCGAGGTAGAGGGTCCTGGCGCGGCGCGGGTACGCGGCGGCGGCCGGTCGGTCGCGCAGCCGCAGCCGCACGTACCGCCCGCTCTCCGGGGCGAGGCCCGAGACACGCAGCGCGTGGCCGAGCATCGTGTAGCCGTCGAGCGGCGGCAGCGGGAGGAAGTTGACGAGCGCCTGGACGCTGCCGAGCAGCAGCAGCCCGGACAGCACGCGGCGGGTGGGGTCCCCCGGTGGGAGCGCGGCCCACCAGGCGAGGAAGGGCAGCAGGAACAGCAGATTGGCGTAGGCACCCGCGGCGGCGACCGCGAGCTGGTGCCATCTGCTGCGCAGATAACGGTAGTTGTCGACGGTGCAGTACATGACGGCCACCGGGAGCCGCCAGCGCAGCCCGATCTCGCCGACGGTCCCGCCGTGGTGGCGCGCCGCGACGCCGTGGGCGAGTTCGTGGAGCGCGGTGGAGAGCCAGAGCAGGGTGCAGACGGCCACCAGCGCGACGGGCTGCCGGACCAGCCACCAGGTGTCACGGGCCAGTTCGGGCAGGTGCGTGGCGAGCAGCACCTCCATCGCCGCCAGCACGGCGGTGAGCGGGAGCAGGACGGGGGCGCGCAGGACGGGGCGGAGCAGCCGGTGCAGCCGGCCGGTCGTGGCGTGGGCGTCGGCCACCAGCCGCAGGGTGCCGCGGAGCACGCTGCCCTCGAACGGTCCGCCGGAGCGGGGCTCCGGCGCGGGGCGGGGCGGTCCCCCGGCCAGCAGGCCCCGGGTGCCCAGCAGGTGGAGGAGGCGCTGCCAGTGCGCGGCGGCGAGCCGCTTGCCGTACGCCCGCGCGTACTCGTCGCCGATCTCCGCGAGGCTGCGGACGCCGTCGAGCCGGGAGATCAGGAAGTACTCCTTCTCCCCGACCTCGAAGGAGGCGCCCGCCGCCGGCTCCTTGATGAGGTGCACGGTGGCGGCGCCGCGCAGCAGTGCGGGGCTGAGGAGGATGCCGGGTCTCAGCGCCGGTGTGTGCGAGAGGAGTTCTCCCGGGGGTGTGGTCATCGGGCGGCCGTCCGGCGGCCGGGTTCCGCGGCCCCGGCGGGGCTCTCCTCCTCGCGCAGGACCCGGCCGAGGACGTGCGAGAGGTACGCCTCGTCGCGGATGGTGACATGCAGCCGGTTGTTGGTCATGTGCATGTACGGGGAGAGCAGCAGCGGCAGCGCGACGGCCGGGTCGGTCACCCGCTCGTCCCGTGTGCCGTCCCAGGAGCGGAACACCAGCTCGCCTCGGACCGCCAACTCCTCGGCTCGCGCGCGCAGTTCGAGGCAGTGTTCGGCCCAGCCGCGCAGGAAGACGGGCAGCCGGTCCAGTTCGCCGGTGCGGATCGCCCGCCGGATCGCGGTGAAGCGGCGGGCGAGGCCGGGGGCCATCTCCGCGTAGTTCCGGTCGTACTCCTTCGAGCCGATGAAGCCGGTACCGGGGAACGCGGTGTGCCAGAACTCGTAGTAGCGGTCGAGATAGGCGCCGAGTTCCTCCCGCTCGGGCAGGAAGCAGCCGGCCATGACCATCATCAACTGGGCGGAGGTGCCGAGCAGTACGGTGCGCAGGTGCAGGTTCATGGTGCGGAAGGCGTCCATGACGAGGATGCTGGAGTGTGCGAAGTGCCATTCCGCCAGTTCGATCCCGGCGGGCCCGCCGTACTTGCCGTACTCGGGCTCGTACGGTTCGTGGGAGAAGGAGTTGTTGGGACGGAGGTTCATCCGTCCTTCGGCGTCCATGAAGGCGCCGCGGTCGCCCTCCGGAAACTCTATCTCGAACAGGGTGTTGTAGAACTCGTTGAGGAATCCCGAGTCGACCTCGTAGAGCGCGGGCCGCTTGCGCAGGAAGCCGGTGATCGCCTCCTCGGCCCTGCGGACGACCTCGTCGGTGGCCGCCGCGTCGGCGGGCTTGAGCCGGAGTCTGACGTGCGGGCCCTCCAGCCAGTAGTTGATGAAGAAGTGCCCGGCGAGCAGGCCCTCGGCGGTGAGTTCCGCCACCAGCGGCCGGACGCAGTTGACCAGCAGGGGCTGCGGGTTGGCCGCGTAGAAGATGTGGAGGGCCCGCCAGTCGCCCGAGGGGCCGGCGCCGGGGACGGGGGTCAGCTCTGGCATGTCGGTGCGTCCTTCGTCGGTCGGTCCGTGAGGGAGGGCTCCGTGGCCGGCCGGTCGGTCAGGGACGACTCCGTGGCCGGCCGGTCCGTGGCCGAGGTGAAGGTCTCCACGGCCAGTTCCGCGACATGGTGTCCGCGCGCCGAGCGGACGTGCAGACCGTCCTCGGAGGGGAGCATCTCGCGCAGGACGATCCGGTCGTCCGGGTGGTTCGGCAGCGCCTCGAAGGCGGTGAGGGAGAGCATGCTGTCGAAGTCCACGTACTGCGGTTTGGCGCCCGCGCCGCCCCGGGGGCCGCTGGACACCGTCGCGAAGACCCGGTCCGGCAGCGCGTGGGCGCGCCGCCAGCGCTGCCAGGCGAGGAACCGGTCCTGGTCCGCGCCGGAGGCCGGAGCGGAGGCGGGACCGCCGCCCGGTGCGGGGCCGGAGGCCGTGCCGGGTCCGGGCCGGTGCACGGGCAGGGCGCCGGCCGTCGTGGTCCAGCTGCGGCGGCTGAGGACGACGTCGCCGTGCGTCACCCGGGGGCGCGAGGTCACCCCGTCGCGCGCCTCGCCCTCCGGGACGCCGCCCCACACGTCCAGGGGCGCCATCGAGGTCGGGGACATCAGCAGCAGGGTGCGCGGGATCTCCGGCAGGGCGAGCGGCACGAGGTAGCCCAGGTACACGGGGATCACCTCGCGGCCGAGCCGTGTCGAGCGCAGGACCAGCCGGTCCGCGGCGGTGTCGTGCTCGACGTACAGGTCGTCCAGGTGGATACGGCGCTCCACGGGGACGGAACTGGACTCGCCGGGGCAGACGATCTGGTGGCCGGTGAGCGGGCTGTGCAGATTGAGGTTGCTGGTGACCGCTCCCCCGGTGATCTCGGCCAGCACCGCGCCCTCGGGTGTGACGGCGGAGGCGGTGTCGCGCAGCGACCGGGAGAAGGACCCCGCGGGTTCCTGTCCGTCCGGTGTGTCGTAGACGTGGGTGAACCGGCTGAAGGGGAAGGACAGTCCGCCGTAGGAGCGGTTGAGCACGATCAGCGGCGCGCCGTCCCCTTCGGTCCGCGCGAGTTGCAGGTGGTGGCACTGGGGCATGAAGTCGCCCGCTACGGAGGCGAGTTCGTCGGCGACGAGCGCGAGGTCCCGCTCCCCGAGCCGGAGGTCCGCCGCCTCGTCGCCGCGCCCGTCCCACGCCGCCCGCATCCGGTCGATGAACACCCGCCGGGCGGTGTCGATCGCGCGGATCCCGGGCAGGCCGAGCCAGTTCTCCTCCGGGACATAGGCGCCCCGGTCGTCGAAGGGGCGCCGCTTGGCTGCGAACGTGAGGTACTGGTCGAAGAAGTCCTCGTGGAAGTCGTGGACGAGCCCCAGGATGTCGTCGCACCGCCCGCCGCTGCCGTAGCGCGCCAGGAAGAACCCCTTGAGGGTGACGCGTTGGGGGAGCGTCAGGTCGAAGGCGGGCAGCACCCGTTCGACGGAGCGCAGGGCGGCCCCGCCGGAACGCCCGCCGTCCGGGCCGGCCCACGCGTCGAGCGCGCAGGTGATGTCGCGGCCCGCGCTGACGTCCTCGTACAGCAGGGTCTGCGGCAGGGTGGCGGACTCGCCGCCGCTCAGTCCGCGCTGCGCGGCCCGCAGTCCTGCGCGCAGGTCCCGCAGCAGTTCGGCGCGTGTGGCCCGGTCGGCTCCGGGGAAGCGGTCGATGGCGCGCAGGGGGCCTTCGAGAGCGGCGGCCAGCCCGTCGGCCCAGGGCCGGCCGAGGGCGGTCAGGGCGCTCCGGAAGGAGCGCAGCGGATCGGGGCTGTGCACATCGGTGTCCAGGCACGGGACCCGGACCATGCCGAGCTGGAGGAGCGCGGCCACATAGGTCTCGCAGAGCTCGGGCTCGGCGTCGTGTTCGGCGCGCAGCCGTTCGACGAGGTCGCGGTAGCGCGGCTCGGCGTCCCCGTCGAAGAGGCCGAGCAGTCGGTCCAGCGTGCCGCTGCGGCGCAGGAAGAAGAGCCGGTCCTTCACCGCGTCGAAGGTGACGGCGGCCGAGTCGTCGCCCGCGGTGATCCACTGGCGTACGTATCTGACGCGGTCGCCGTCGCGCTCCCAGCCGGAGGCGAGGCGTACGGGCAGATCGCCCCGCCGTTCGGAGTCGGCGAGGACGAGTTCGGCGAACCGCGCGAGGACGACGACGTTGAGCCGGACATGGCTGGTCCACCGCTCACCGAGGTGGACGGCGGCCGGGTCGCCGCGGTGCTCGCCACCGTCCGCACCGGTGTCGTGACCGGTGTCGTGTCCGTCGTCGAAGGTGCCGGCGGCGACGGCGGTGAAGGTGCTGAAGGGGCTGGTCTTGCACGCCGTCCGGTAGAGGTACGACAGCACCGACCGCTCGATCTTCCGCATCCGCTTGTCGGGCACCGCCCCGGGACCGGCCGCCGCCTGTGCCAGGTAGCCGTCGAGTTGTCCCTCCAGGGTCGGGGAGGCGAGCTGGAGGCCGTGGCGCAGCCGGTCCTCGGCGAGGAGCCCGCGCAGCGCGGCGCGCGTCCTGGCGAGGTCCGCCGCGAGCAGCGGCGCGCCCTCGGCCCGCAGTTTCTCCAGCAGTCGGCGGTCCCGCAGCCACTCGGCGACCGGTTCCACCACGCCCGGGTCGAGCTCGCCGACGAGACGGACCGCGGCGTCGGGGTCGGCGGGCAGCCGGTTGTTGAAGATCTGGCGGCGCAGTGCGAGCAGGCGCCTGCGGTGCCCGGCGCCCGCCCCGTCCGGGTCCGTGTCGGTGGTGCGCACGAGTGCGTGGAGGCGGTCGCCGAGCGCGGCGCCCCGGCTGCGCAGCCGCTCCTCGGCCGCCAGCACCTCGTCCGCCCAGCGGCGGCTGTCCGCGCAGCGCAGCGCGCGCACGGACTCCACGGGCAGCCCCGCGACGCGCAGCATGAAGCGGCGCCCGGGGTGCCAGGTGGTGTGCGCCGGGCGTGGATCCGTTCCGGGTGTCATGACAGATTCCCCCATCCCCGGTCAGACGATCTCGTAGCGGAAGTCGGCCGGGTGCGGCCGCTCGTTGCCGAGCAGCATGATCAGCAGCGGCTTCTCGCCGGTGCGTTCGAGGCCGAGCTCCTCGATGTACGAGATGTTGTCGAAGCCGAGGGCGACACCGGCCCCGAGCCCGAGGGCCGTGGCGACGGTGTAGAAGGTCTGGGCGACGGCCCCGATCACACCGTTGACCAGCCGGTATCCCCGGTCGCCCACGGCGTCGAGGACGGCGGTGGTGCGGATGGTCGGGACGATCACCACGCCCGCCTGTTCGAGGTTGTAGTTGGAGAGGAAGTAGTTGCGCTGGAGGAAGGGGCCGGGCGGGCCGGGGACCACCGGGCGCAGTGCGTGGGCGGCGGGATCGTAGGCGTACGCGCCGGGCTCGACACCCTCGACATGGTTGACGAACGCGTACTGCGTGACGAGCTCCGGTGCGGTGCCGTCCGGTTCCGCGGGCCGTTCCGCCTCGCTGCCCAGGGAGGCGGCGGCGCAGGCGCTGAGGGCGGCGCCCAGTTGGGCGGGGGTGACGGGCCGGCTCGCGTCGAAGCGTCCGAAGCTGCTGCGGCGCTCGCGCAGCGCGTCGCGCACGGTCACCGGGGGCAGTTCGGGCGCGGGCAGCGGGACGGGGGTGCCGGTCGTCTCCGGGGGCACGGCGGCGGCCGGGGCGAGCGCGCCGGGCGCGGGACGGTCGGTGGCGGCTTCCGCCGTCGCGGTGTGGATGCGCCGCAGCGTCGCGAAGTCCAGGACCGTACGGGAGCGTTCGCTGTCGGCGTGCCGTACGGAGGGAGCCCCGGCGGCGGGGGCCGGTGCTTCCTCGGCGGGCCCCTCCCCGACGGGTGCCCCGTCGGCCGACGGCGCGTCCACGGGCGGCGCGTCGGCGGAAGGTTCCGCGCCCTCCCAGGTCAGCGGGACGACGGCGAAGATGCCCTCCTCCTCGTTGTTCACCCCCAGCAAGCGGCTCAGCCCCTTCTCGTCGAACCACAGCGACGGTTCGACGCTCAGCCCCTGCGCGCGGGCCCAGAGACGCCAGGTCCCGAGGATCGCGCCGAGGTCCATGCTCACCGCGTGGAACGAAAAACTGTTGTATTTGAACGCGTTCTGCCAGTACTTGATCCCGAGGACGAGGAACTGGTCCTGGCGTCCGCCGGGTTCGCCGAGTGCCGCGCGCAACTGCCCGGACACATCACCGGTGAGCAGCCGCTGCATGGCGTGGTGCGGGGCGCTGTAGTAGTGGATGCCCGGCGCGCGGGGCCCGCTGGGGCCGGAGACCCAGTACACACTGACCGGGTACAGTCCGCCGCCCGAGGCGGTGCCGCGCGACCAGTTGGCCTGGGTGTAGTGGGGCAGCGCCGCGAGGTCGGTGTTGGTCTGGACGCCGAGCCTGCGGCCGGTCAGTCCGTAGGAGTCCCGCAGCATTCCGGAGAGGGTGTCCAGGGTGAACGCCTCCGGTACCGTGGCCGGGGCGGGCGGCCCGGAGCGCGGTCCGCCCCGGCCGGGACAGCCCGCGGCCAGGGTGGCCCCGGCGGGGACGTCGGGGTCGGGCAGCGGAAACGACTCGACACCGGGGTAGAACTTCGTCTTCCTCGGCCGATCCGCCCAGTCGGGGACGAAATCGGCGGGCTCCATCGGGATCCGGCCGCGCAGCATGATCGCGGCGGCGTAGTCATGGGCGTAGCCCATGGGATCCTCCTCTCTGCTGGACGGTGCTCGGCTGAACGGCGGTGGGAACGGGGCGGCCGGCGCGGCGGTGGTGCGGGCCGGTCACGGGAACGGGTGGGGGGCCGGGTTGAGGTCCTCGGGCCGCAGATCGCGCTCGCGCAGTCCGGCGGTACGCAGCGCCGTGCGCAGCCGGGGCATGGTGCGGGCGCGCTGCCGTGACCAGCCGAAGTCGATCGGCAGGAGTCCGGGGACGAGCACACTGACGGTGTGCAGGCCGAGCGCGCGCTGTTCGGGCATCGTCTGGTCGACGACGACCACGTCGAATCCGGCCGAGGCGACCGCGTCGACACAGCGCGTCAGATCCTCCCTGAGGTCCGCGGAGAACGCGGCTCCGGAAGGGTCCGGCCAGCTCAACTCGCCCACCGCGCGCAGGGGTCCGGCCGGGACGCCGCGCCGGTGCGGGGTGCCCGGGTCGAGGAGGAAACCGGCGTGCCGGCCCATCTCCGGTACGCCGTAGACGAGCGGGTGGTCGTGCAGGGCGGTCACCCGGTCGAAGTCCCGGGCCATGGCGCGCAGCCGGGGCCCGTCGCGCTCGGTGCGTTCCTGGAGGTTCACGGCGTCGGTGGCGATCTCGCAGAGCGCCGAGTCCAGCGCCGATTCCGGGTCGAGCCCGGCGCCGGCGCCGAAGCACATCCGGCCGGGGCCGCCGTCGAAGCGCTCCGCCACGGCGGTGACGACCGGCACGGGGAAGGTGATCCGGGTGTCGAAGAACCGGGCGCGGTAGCCGTACATGGCCAGCCGGTCGACCATGTGGCGGGTGGCGGGGCGGGCGCTGGTGGCCGGGTCGATCTCGGGCAGGGGCTGCTGCCCGTACCAGGTGAGCAGGAACGCGTCCCGCTCGATGACCTCCATGAGCCCGAAGTAGACGGCCTCCTCCAGGCAGCCCCCCGAGGCACAGCCGTTGGAGCTCTCCTGGACGAAACGATTCTCCAGACCGGGGGCGTGGTAGTACGTCAGCACCTCGGGGACCAGACGGGGCCGGTCGTCGCGGAGCGAGTACCCCCACACCCAGGGGATCTCGCGATCGGGCGCGAACGGGCGGACCCGTGGGTTCGCGGCGTAGAACTCCTCGGCGTACAGGCCGACGTCCCTCGGGTCCACCGCGTCGGGCCCGAACGCGTCGAGGGTTCCGGTGACGCTGGTGACCCGGGAGCGCGCCCGCATCCCCGCGTACCGCTCCATTCCCTCCAGGACGCCGATGCGGTTGCTGCGGCCGTACGAGTCGGCGTGACCGCCCCAGAACGTCTCGCGCAGATAGTCGCCGGCGCGCATGGAGAAGCAGCCGATGGTCGCCGAGGTGGAGGTGGAGGAGATGTCGTGGACGATGGAGGGGCCCAGCGCGCCGCACACCGGGTTGGCGTAGGCCGCCACATCGATGGCGTACGCCTCGACGGGGCGCAGCCGGAAGGCGCCGGGGCGGTGTTTGGGCGCCGGGCGCAGGGTGATCCGGGCCGCCTCCGCGCTGTCGGTACGGGGGGTGGCGCAGCGCGGGCACTCCGGGTCGGGCACCAGGGGGTAGCGCCGTACCGCGAGGGTGCGCAGGTCGAGGAGACGGATCTCCGGGAACGGCCCGTCGGCGGCGGCAGCGGCGGTCCCGGCCACCAGACCGGTGATCAGGGCGGCGAGGGCGTCCGCCGCGAACGGCACGGCGTAGGGCCACGCGCCCGCCGCCCGGGTCTCCCCGCCGCGTTCCAGGGCGTCGCGCAGCGCCACCGACCGTACGGACTGCCAGCGGCGGGCCAGGCAGTGCGCGCAGCCCCCGGGAGCCCCGGTGCCGCCGGCCGCGGGCAGGGGGCCGACGACGGCGTGCCCGCCGTAGACCTGGACCGGGACGGCGGACTCCGGGAGCCCGGCGTCCTCGGTGGGGGCTCCGGGCGCGAAGGCGTTGTGCGCGCCGAGCCCGGTGAGGGTCACCGCGGGGCCGCCGAGTCCGTCGAGGGCGCGGCGGAGCGGGCCGCGCAGTGCCCGTACCGCCGGGGTGTCCCCCGTGCGGTGGCCCGCCTGTTGGTCCTCGTCCGGGAGCGCGGCGAGCGTGCTAGACGCCACGGGGCTCCTCCGTGGTGAGGAGGACGCGGGCGGTGCGCAGTCCGGCGGCGGCGAGGTCGGGCGAGCCGGTGTCGACCCACAGCGCGTCGCGGCCCGCCGCCTTCAGCCGGTCGAGCACGTCGGCCCAGGTGGCCGGCGCGCCGGTGGCGGCCGGGCCGGAGTCGAGGTCACCGGCGGGGCGGAGGGTCGACGCGTCGAGGTCGCGCAGCAACGGATCGCCGGTGTCGAAGGGGGCGGCGGTCTCCTCCCCGCCGAGCTGCACCTCCCCGAGCAGATCGCGTACGGCGGCGGCCGCGGCGCGCCGCCGGACGGTGTCGCTGCCGACGGCCCAGCGGCCGGCCCCCCTGGCGAGCAGCACATGGACGCCGGAGCGGTCGCCCTCGCCGAGGTCGAGCAGTTCGAGGCCGACGTCGAGGACGTCCGCGGACCGCAGCAGGAAGGTGAGTTCGGCGTCCTCGCCGTCGTCGAGGAGCTCCGGTGCCCATCGGTGCACCGGGGCTCCGCGCAGCGCCCGGCCGAGGGCGTCGTGGGCGAGGGCGGAGAGCAGTCCGCCGGCGGCGGCGTCGGCCGCCGACGCGCCCGCGCCGGTGCCGGCGGCGGACGGTTCGAAGAGCCGGTCGCGGTTGTGCGGCCCGAAGGTCCGTACCGCCGCCGCGGGCACCAGGACGCGCTCCCCGCTGAGCAGGGAGGTGGCCCGGGTCCAGGCGGTCACCCGCTCACCGTCCGGCGCCCCGCCCGCGGCGAGGACGAGCGCGCGGGGTTCGACGGTCCGCGTCCGTACGGTGTCGGGCTGGTCTGCCGTCACCACACCGGTGGTGGGGACGACATGCTCGGCGTACACCCCGGCCGCCGCGTTCAGGGCGCGCAGCCGGGCGCCCGCGACATGGTGCACGTCGAAGGCGGCGACCCGGCGCCGGACCCCGTGCCCGAGGCCGAACTCGACGATCGTGGCCTTCAGCGGTATCTGGGTGAGCGGCTCGTCCGCGAACCGGGTGAAGACGCCCGCACGCGGCCGGACCAGCACGGAGCGGCGGTTCAGCTCCGCCACGAGTTCGTCGGCCTCCCGGGCCGTGGCCACCGTCGGCATCGGCGGGGTGCCGCTGCCCACCGTCCCGAGATCCACGGGGAGTTCACCGGCCGGCTCGGTGCCGGTGTCCGCCGTGGCCGCGGCGGTGCCGGCGCAGAGCGGGCAGCGGGGGTGCGGCAGCAGGGGCTCGGTGGTGACGTCGAGGGACCGCATGTCCTGGATGATCAGGTGGCCGGAGGTCTCGGCGGGCAGGGCGCCGGTGGTGCGGCGGAAGATCTCGTACCCCAGCAGATTGCCGAGCATCGCCGACAGCGGCCTGCTGGGGAGTTCACCCACCGGTTCGGCGCCGGGCAGCGCGAGGCCGTGCCAGATGTCGGCCGCCGCCGCGGCCCCGTCACGGGCGCCGAGGCGCAGCACGGCGCAGGACCAGCAGCCGGCGGTGTCCGCCGTCATCAGCGGCCCCACGACGGCCTGTTCGCCGTAGGACCAGGCCGGCAGCAGGGTACGGCCCTCGGGTACGCCGGCGCGCAGCAGCGGGAAGAGCCGGCCGGGCGCGGCGGGCCCGCCGGTCGTCACGACGATGTCGTACGCGGCGAGATCCGCCCAGCCGAGCGGCGCCCCGGTGGCGTCGGAGGCGATCCGCGGCAGGTCGACGGGGCAGCCGTGGGAGGCCGCTTCGCTCGCCTCGGCCTCGATCGCCGCCAGGTTCTCCGTGCCGAGGGCGGGCTGCACACCGATGGTGGTGCAGCCGTTGCGGATCAGGCTGAGCACACACCAGCGGGCGACGAGGTCGTCGCCGAGGACGGCCACCCGCGCGGTGCGGAAGCGCTCGAAGCGGCGCTCCGCCTCGTCGGAGTAGTGGTCGATGTAGGCGATCTGCGGGGCGAACCGCCGCGCCGCGTCGGGCGGTGTGCCGGGGGCGTCGGCGCCGGGCTCCGGGGGCGGGACGGGGCGGGCGAAGTCCCGTTCGTAGAGGCTCTTGACCAGCTCGCCCACCATGGCGCGCTGCTGGTCGCCGAGGCCCCGGCAGATGTCGGAGACCGAGTGCTCCCCGGTGAGATGCGGGACGATCAGTGTGGCGAAGCGGTAGGCGGCCTTGGCGGTGAGCTGGAATCCGCCGTCCGCGTTGTGGAACAGCACACCGTCCGGTGTTTCGGTGAACAGGACGTCGCGGCGGATGCGCGGACTGGTCGAGGCAACGGCTTCGTAGGTCGCTGAGCCCATGAGAGATGACACCCCTGGATACGTGGTCAAGGTGGCCTGATCGTGCGGGAGTTCGAAGGTCCGGGTTCTTCGGGCATCTCCGGGGACGGAGATCCCCGGAGGCCGGGTCGTCGGGGGGGGGACAGAGCGGCGCCGCTCAGTGGGGCACGGTCGCCGCCTCGCCGGTGTTCCGTTCGCGCGCCTGCCGACGCGCGTAGATTTTCAGCAGAAGATGGATGCGGTACGGGCCGGGCGGCCCTTCTTCGAGCAGCCCGGCGTCGGCGAGCCGCTCCAGCGCCTCCTCGGCCTCGGCCGAGTCACCGAGGGCGTGGGCCGGGACCAGCAGCCCCTCCTGGTCCCCGAGCCGGTGGAAGGCGTCCTGCCAGCGCGGCTCCAGACGGTGCAGGGCCCGCCCGAACACCTGCGGTACGGACATCCGCGGGTCGTCGGCGAGGGAGAGCCGGGCCGACGGGTCCTCGGCCAGCCAGCGGACGCAGTCCTCGACGCTCAGCCCGGGACGGGTCAGCAGCCGGGCCGCGGCGATCCGCAGGCTGAGCGGGAAGTGCCCGCAGACGTCGGCGAGTTCACCGGCCGCGGCCGGCTCGGCGGCCACCCGCTCGGCGCCGAGCGCGGCGGTGAGCAACTGCCGGGACTCGGCGGGGTCCAGGGTGGAGAGCCGGTGGACACTGCCGCCGTGGGTGGCCATCAGCCCGGCGAGTCCCCGTCTGCTGGTGACGATCACGGCGCCGCCCGGCACCGCGGGGAGCAGGGGGCGTACCTGGTCGGCGGTGGTGACGTCGTCGAGGACGAGCAGCACCCTGCCGTCGCCGGTCCCGGGCCGGGGCAGGTGTGCCATCGCCTCGTCGGCGGTGAGGGGGGCGCCGTCCGGGTGGGTCATGGCGACGACGAACACACCGCCGGGAAAGGCGTCCTGGGTGTCGTGGGCGCACTGCCGGGCCAGCGCCGTCTTGCCGATGCCCGGTGCTCCGGAGAGGACCACGAGGGCGGTGTCCGGGGAACACCCCGTCAGCCGGGCCGTGATGTCCGCCCGTTCGGCCGCCCGGCCCGTGAAGGACGGCACGGACGGTACGGGGAGCGCGGGCGGTACCGGCGGCGCGGGAAGCGCCCGGGCCCCGGGCGGTACGGGCCGGTCCGCGGCCGGTGCCCCATCCCCCCGCGGACGGCCTCCGGCGTCCGGTGCCGGGACCGTCGCCGGGACGGCCACCGGCGCCGCCGGCCGGCCGGGAGCGGCGATCTCCAGGGGCTGGGGGGCCTGGTCGAGGGCGAGCGACCCGAGGTCGTCCCCGCGCAGGATGGCGAGTTCGAGCCGCTGGAGCGAGGGCCCGGGGTCGATGCCCAGCTCCTCCTTGAGCCGGCCCTTCACGGCGCGGTACTCGGCCAGCGCCTCCGACTGCCGACCGGTGCGGTACAGCGCCTCGATGAGCTGCTCGGCGAAACGCTCCCGGCCCGGATGGCGCCGCGCGGCCTCCCACAGGTCGACCAGGACCTGGCGGCAGCGGCCCAGCGACAGCTCGATGTCACAGGCGCGTTCGAGGGTGCGCAGCCGCTCCTCGGTGAGCCCCGGCACCTCGTCGCGGTGGAGCATCAGGGAGGGCACGTTCGCCAGCAGGGGCCCCTGCCACAGGGGCAGGGCCTCCTTGAGCCGGTAGAGCTCTCCCTCCGCGTCCCCGGCGCCGTCCGCCGCCCGTACGAGCGTCCGGAAGCGCACCAGGTCCAGGGTGTCGCTGTCCACGTTCATCCGGTAGCCGCCGGGCACCGCCTCGATGACGTCGCCGGCGACCCCGTACTTCACGAAGATCCGCCGCAGCCTGAGCACGCAGCTCTGGAGCGCGGCCCTGGCCGTGGCCGGCTGGTCGTCGTCCCACAGGGCTCTCAGCAGATAGCCGGTGGACACGACGGTTCCGGGATGAATGAGCAGAGCCGCCAGCAGACTGGACGGCTTGGACGGTTTGAGCACAACAACGTCATGACCCTCGGCAATACTCAAAGGGCCTAAAAGCTGAAAACGCACGCGACCCCCGTTCCTCGGATCAGCACCCGGGTCCACGACGCATGAAAGTGCCGAAAGATGGGCACACCATGCCGCCGGGACACCCACAGAGAGAATTTCTTCGCTTCTTTCTGTGGTTCAGACCTCTGCCGGATCTCACGGATTTCCCACTCCCCCGTATCCGCATGTCCGAGCAGCCCAGCGCCCTCGAAACGGGCCTGCTCAACGGCGCGATACGTCCAAACGTGCCTAGAGGAATTGACTTCGCTTTACCAAAACATGAATAACGGCCGACACATCCTGGAGGATTCCAACAATGCCGGTGGCAAGATCTTGTCGGGCATCCTAGTAACTAGCCCAGGGAAAGTCGACCCTTCGTCACCCGCCCCGTTCGGCATTCCGTACGGACGCCCTTCCACAGCACACCACAACAGGAAAGAAGCACTTATTGAGTGTGAATACGATCCGCCCCCGCGAACACACACAAAAAGGGAGGTCCCGCGGCGCGTGCGCGCTCGGCGGGACCTCCTCGGGTGTCCGGTTTTCAGCCAGTCGGCCCCTGCCCCGGCGCCTCACCCGGCCCGGCCGCGGTCAGGACGACCGTGACACCGCGCGAGCGCAGCCCCTCGACGACGCGGGGGTCGGCCGCGCGGTCGGTGACGAGGGTCCAGTCCGGTCCGATCGGCGTCCAGGTGTGGAAGGGGCGGCGGCCCAGCTTCGCCGCGTGCGCCAGCACGTAGACGCGGTCCGCGCGCCGCGTCATCAGCTCCTTGAGCCGGGTCTGGCGCAGGTCGGCCTCGCAGATGCCGTGTTCGGGCGAGACACCGTCCGTGCCGAGGAACAGCCGGTCGAACGTGAGGCGTTCCAGGGCGGCTTCGGTCAGCGGCCCCACGAACCCCTGGCTGAGCGGGCGCAGTGTGCCGCCCAGACACTCGACGTGGACCGACTCGACGTCCGCCAGTTCCTGCAGCACCGTCAGACCGGTGGTGGCGACGGTGACGTCCTTCGCCGTACGCAGCTCGTGCGCGAGCGCCCCGACCGTGGAGCCCGCGTCGAGCAGCAGCGACTCGCCGGGGCGCACCTCGGCCGCCGCCCACCGCGCGATGGCCCGCTTGGCCTCGAACGCCTCGCCCGTGCGCTGCCGCAGCGACGCCTCGGGGTGGGCGGCCAGCGCCATGGCCCCGCCGTAGGTACGGGCGAGCCGGCCGTCGGCGGTGAGCTTCGCGAGGTCGCGGCGGATGGTGGACGCCGTCACGCCGAGGAGCCGTGACAGCTCCTCCACACTGGCGAGTCCGGTCGTGGTGGCGAGGTGGACGATGCGGTCGCGCCGCGCCGTCGATCCGATGGGGGCCATCACTCCTGTGTCCTCCGGTGCGGGGGCGCCCCGACGGGGCGGCCGGCGGTCAACGGGCCGGGGCGGTCGCCATCTCGGCGGCCTGGCGCAGCGCCTCGACCATGCTGCCCGCCTCGGCCCGGCCCGTACCCGCGATGTCGAAGGCGGTGCCGTGGTCGACGGAGGTACGGATGACGGGCAGTCCGACGGTCAGGTTGACGCCCGCCTCGATGCCCATGACCTTGACGGGGCCGTGGCCCTGGTCGTGGTACATGGCGACGATCAGGTCGTAGTCGCCGCGCGAGGCGAGGAAGAAGGCGGTGTCGGCGGGGAGCGGCCCGACGGCGTCGATGCCGTCGGCGCGCAGGACCTCGATCGCGGGGACGATCTTCTCCTCCTCCTCGCCGTAGCCGAACAGGCCGTTCTCCCCGGCGTGCGGGTTGATGCCGCACACCCCGATGACCGGTGCCGGGACACCGGCGCGCACCATCGCCTCGTGGCCGCGGCGCACGGTCCGTTCGACGAGGCCGGGCTCGATCCGGTGGACGGCGTCGATCAGCCCGATGTGCGTGGTGACGTGGATGACCTTCACCTTCGGTGTGGAGAGCATCATCGACACCTCCTCGACACCGGTGAGGTGGGCGAGGAGTTCGGTGTGTCCGGGGTAGAGGTGACCGCCCGCGTGCAGGGCCTCCTTGTTCAGCGGTGCGGTGCAGATGCCCTGCACAGCGCCGCGTACGGCGAGTTCGGCGGCGACGCGCACGTACTGGTAGGCCGCGTCGCCCGCGACGGCGGAGAGTTGGCCCCAGGGCAGGTCGGCGGGGAGCAGTCCGAGGTCGATGACGTTGATGCGGCCATCGGTGAACTCGGCCTGCTCCGGGGTCTCGACGGGGACGATCTCGCAGGTGAGGGCGAGGATGTCGGCGGCCTGGCGCAACCGGGCGGCGTCGCCGATGACGACGGGGCGGCAGCGGCGCACGGTGTCCGGGTGGAGCAGCGCGGGGACGATCACCTCGGGGCCGATGCCCGCGCCGTCGCCCATGGTGACCGCGATGATGGGAAGCGGCGGGCCGGCGCTGTCGGCCTGGTCCGCGGGGGCGGTCGTCGGGGCTGCGTTCACAGGAACTCTCCTTGCGGTACGGGTGACGGTACGGGTGGTTCGGTCGTCGGGAGACGGTCGCCCGGCCGCAGGGCGCGGGCGATGAGCAGCAGGGATCCGGCGTCCCCGTAGCTCCCGGGGCGGGTGACGACCGTACGGCCGTCGGAGGCGAGGGAGCGCACGGCGCCATGGTGGATCTCGCCGACCGGGACGAGGTGGTCGACGCCCAGGGCGTCCAGAACGCGGCGCGCCGTCTCTCCCCCGGTGAGGACGAGATCCGCGGTGCCGCACGCGGCGGCGACGGTACGGGCGAGACCGGCCACCACCTGGCGGGCGGCGCCGGGCCGGATGCCCTGGGCGGGGTCCACGCCGACGACGGTGACGGCGCCCGGGGCCACCGTGAGCGGCAGGCAGGCGCCGGGCGCGGCGAGCAGCTCCGCCGGAAGGGCGGTATGACGTGCCCCGGCGTCGACGAGTTGCGCGATCTGCGCAACGGCGCCGGGTTCTGCGGTGCCGACGACCACGAGCAGCGGACGGGCGGCCGTACGGGCGTGCTCCGCTGACGGGGCGTCCGGTGACGGCGTGCCAGGCGGGGTGTCCGGCGCCGGGCCCCCGCCGCGGGCGGGACGTGCCGGGGACGGGCCGTCGGCACCGGGGCCGTCCGCCGCGCCGAGGAGACGGCCGAGGGCGGCGGCGAGCCCGCCCGTCCCCAGCAGCCGTACGCCCGGTCCCAGCCGGAGCGCGGCGGCGGCGATGGCGTCCAGGTCCGCGTCGGTCTCCGCGTCGCACACCGGCCGGTGCCCGGCCCGGACGAGCGCGCGCAGCCGCTCCGTCAGCTCGGCGGCGGGGCCGCGTACGGCGGTCAGCGGGACCGGCGCCGTCCGCGGGTCGCCGAGCGCGGCGGCGACCGACGACGGCGCCGGCAGCGGTTCGGCGCGCCAGGCGTCCGTGGCGTGCAGCGGGGTGCCGCGCAGGTGGACGACGCCGTCGCGGACGGTGCGGCCGGCCACCGGCAGCGCGGGGGCGATGACGACCGCGGCGGCGCCCTCCGCGTAGGCGGCGGCCTCGGCGGCGAGGTTGCCGCGGAGCAGGGAGTCCGTCTTCTTGAACAGGACGGTGTCGTCGGCGACACCCCGCAGGGCCTCCCGTACGGCGGCGGCGGCCGAGGCGGCGTCGAGCTGCCGGGTGTCGAGGTCCCTCACCAGCGCCACGCCGGGGTCGGGTACCGCGGCGTGCCGGGCCCCCGGGGGGCCCAGCAGGATCCGGGCGGGGCGGCGCAGCGCAGCGGCCGTCTCGGCGGCGCCGGACAGGTCGTCCGCGAGGGCGAGCACCCGCCGTGCGCGGGGGCCGTCGCGCGGCTCGGGCTCACGGGGGTGCTCGGGCTCGCCGTGCGGCTCGGGTCCGGCCGGCTCAGGGGACACGGATACCTCCTCGGGCGACCCGGGGCGGGCTGCCTCGGTGCCCGATGATGGCACAGGTTGCGCGAAGTGCGCGAGACCTCTTGCGCAGAACACGCAATCGTGCCACCTTGTGCGGCGCGACACCTGTTGATGCGGAGCAGGCCGGACACCGTGCCGGCCGGACCGGCACCGACAGCTGGGCCCCGGTCGCTGGACAGGGCCCAGGAGCCGCTCGCATCCCGGAACCCGAGAAGGTCGACGATGACCCCTACTCCTCAGAGCGCTCCCCCCGACGCTCCCCCGCGTGCGGCGGTCGACCGCCGCACCCTGCTGCGCTGGGGCGCGGT
This sequence comes from Streptomyces sp. NPDC088124, assembly GCF_040685895.1. Classification (NCBI taxonomy): domain Bacteria; kingdom Bacillati; phylum Actinomycetota; class Actinomycetes; order Kitasatosporales; family Streptomycetaceae; genus Streptomyces; species Streptomyces sp. NPDC088124. The sequence goes on from NZ_JBFBJB010000050.1 coordinate 56,176, forward strand.
CGGCGGCGCCGGCCTCGCCCTCGCCCCGCTGTCCGCCTGCGCGGGGCCCACCGGTGCCCCCGGCCCCGGCACGCTCACCCTCGGCCTGAACCGCTCGCTGGTGAGCCTCGACAACAAGCTCAACCAGTTCGACGCCGCGGTCACCGTCCAGCGCGCCGTGCGGCAGGCGCTCACCCGTATCGGCCCCGGCATGAAGCCGCGCCTCGTACTCGCCGACCGTTTCGAGATGACGGAGCCCACCGCCTGGACGGTGCGGCTGCGGGACGGCGTGTGCTACTCGGACGGGAGCCCCGTCACCGTCGAGGACGTCGCCACCGCCCTGAAGATGTACAGCAAGGTCAACGGCTCCTTCCTCCTCGGCCTCTTCCCCGAGCTGCCCACGGTGGAGAAGACCGGCGACCGCACCTTCCTGCTGCACACCGCCAAGCCCGTGCCGGTCCTCGACCGGCTCATGGCCAACATCCACATCACACCGTCCGCCGCCAACCGCCCCGAGGAGCTGCAGAGCGGCCTCGGCTCCGGTCCGTACCGTGTCCTCAAGGCGAACGGCGGCGCCGGGGAGTACACCCTCGGCCGCAATCCCAAGTACTGGGGACCGCGCCCGCGGATCGACACCGTACGGGTCAGGTTCGTCCCCGAGGAGTCCAGCCGGGTCGTCGCGCTGCGCAGCGGTGAGATCGACGTGGTCGACACCCTCACACCGGACTCGGCCGAGCAGCTCACCGGGCTCCCCGGCGTCCGGATCGAACAGGTCTCCGGCGTCCGGATGTGCCAGCTCTTCTACAACTTCCGCAAGCCGGAGGGGAGTCCGCTCGCCGACGCCCGGGTGCGCAAGGCGCTGACGTACGCGATCGACGGCCGGGCCCTCGTCGAGGACGTGCTGAACGGCTCGGCCGAGGAGGCCGGCGGGGTGGTCCCGCTCGCGCTCGAAGGCGCGGTGCGCACAGGCACGTACGCGTACGACCCCGACAGGGCTCGCTCCCTGCTCAGGTCGCTGGGCGCCACGGACCTGCGGATGAGGTTCATCTGGGAGTCGGGCGAGTTCGCGGCCGACGCCTCCGTCATGGAGGCGGTCGCGGACATGCTGAAGTCGGTCGGCGTCCGCGTCTCCCTCCAGCAGTTCGAGCCGGGCGGCGACATCCTGACCTGGCGCCAGGGCAAGGCCGGTGACTGGGACGTCATCGGCAACGGCTACGGCAGCCCCACCGGCCAGGCGCTCACGATGCTCCAGGGCATGTACGGCGGCACCGTCGAAAAGGACCGCACCGGCGACGCCTTCATGGGATACATCGTCCCCTCCGTCGAGAAACAGCTCACCGCCGCCTCCACCCAGGTGGACGACGCCGAGCGCAACCGGCAGCTCGCGGTCGTCCAGAAGGCCGTCTGGGAGACATGGCCCAGCCTCTGGGCCTTCGCCCCGAAGACCCTGCTGGCCCGCAGGGCCCGGGTCCGCGGCCTGTCGCTGCTGCCGATCAACTCCTACGACCTGTCCGCCGTACGGCTGGAGGGCTGAGCCGTGCCGAAGTATCTCGCCCGACGGCTCGGCCAGAGCGTGCTGACCGTCTTCCTCACTCTCACCACCGTCTTCCTGCTGGTCCGGATGGCGCCCGGCGACCCCGCCGCGGCCTACGCCGCTCCCAACGCGACCACCGCCGATCTCGCGAGGATCCGCGCGCAGTTCGGCCTCGACCAGCCGCTGTTCACGCAGTACGGCATCTTCCTGCGCGACCTGTTCACCGGTGACCTGGGCACCAGCTACTCCTTCCACGCCCCGGCCCTCGACGTGGTCCTGGAGCGGATGCCGTACACCATCACCCTCGCCGTCTCCGCGATCACGGTCACCGCCGTGGTGGCCGTGCCGCTCGGGGTGTGGATGGCGCGCCGCGCCGACTCCAAGCGCGAGCTGGGCGCCAACGTCCTGACCATCACCGGTCAGTCCATGCCGGACTTCTGGACCGGTGTGATGCTGCTGACCGTCTTCGCGGTGCTGCTGCCCGTGCTGCCCGCCTCCGGGTTCACCTCCTGGAGCGGTCTGGTGCTGCCGACGGTCACCGTCGCCATCCTGCAACTGGCCCTGATCTCACGGCTGGTACGGCGCGAGATGACCACGGCCCTGAACTCCCCGTACATCACGGTCGCCCGCTCCCGCGGCTTCTCCGAGTCCGTCCTCACCTGGCGCTACGCCCTGGCCAACTCGGGGGTGCCGCTGCTCACCGCCCTCGGCACCCGCTTCGCGGCGCTGCTCAACGGCGTCGTCGTGGTCGAGGTGGTCTTCGGCTGGCCCGGCGTCGGCTCGCTCGTGGTGCGGGCCCTGGAGACCAGGGACTATCCGCTGATCCAAGCCACCGTCCTGGTCACCGCGGTCCTCGCGATCCTCGTCCAACTCCTCGTCGACCTCGCCTACCCGCTGCTCGACCCGCGGGTGCGCCTCGGAAAGGCGGCCTGAGACATGACCACCGCCCCGCGTACCGCCGCCGCCTCACCCTCCGGCACCGCCGTCGGTGCCCGGCCCAGCGCGGTCACCGCCCGCGATCTCGCCCGTGCCACCGCCACCCGGCAGCGGCGCGGCGCCCGGTTCAAGCTGTGGGCGGGCGCGGTCTGCACCGCGCTCGTCGTCCTGCCCGTCGCGCTGGCCGCGCTGCTGCCCCTGCCGGGCGCCGACGCGCAGGACCTGTCCCGGCGCCGGCTGCCCCCGCTCAGCGACGGCCATCTCTTCGGCACCGACCAGCTCGGCCGTGACCTGCTCTCCCGGATCCTGCACGGCGGCCAGGTGTCGCTGACCGTCGGCATCCTCGCCGTCCTCGTCTCCGGGGTGATCGGGGTGGCGGCCGGCGCGGCGGCCGGGTTCTTCGGCGGCTGGGTCGACACGGTCGTCTCCCGGTTGCTGGAGGCCCAGCTCGCGCTGCCCCTGCTGATGATGCTGCTCCTCGTGGTGGCCCTCTTCGGCCCCTCCGTCACCGTCATCACCTGTGTCATCGCGGTCGCCCAGTGGCCGGAGGTCGCGCGGCTCACCCGCTCGCTCGTCCTCGTGGAGCGGGAGAAACCGTACGTCGCCGCCGCCCGGGTGCTGGGGCTGCGCGGCTGGTCGGTGCTCGGCCGCCATGTCATCCCCAACGTCATCCGCCCGGCCAGCCTGGTCGTCCTGCTGCTGCTCGCCCAGGCCGTGCTGCTGGAGAGCGCGCTGAGCTTCCTGGGGGCGGGCCCGCAGCGGCCGTTCGCGACCTGGGGCCGGATCATCTCCGACGGCCAGGACTACATCACCAGCTCCTGGTGGCTGGTCACCCTGCCGGGCCTGGTCATCGCCCTGCTGGTGGTCGGCGTCAACCTGATCGGCGACGGTCTGCGCGACCGTACGCGGGCGGTCAAGGCGCCCCGTGGCGCGCGGGTGCCGCGCGGGTCACGCCTGGCGCGCGCCAAGAAGGGAGCCTGAGCCATGCCGGAGAACGCGAACGCGCCGGAGAACACATCGGGCGGCACGGCCGCCCCGCTGCTGGAGGTCGAGAACCTCCAGGTGGAACTGATCACCGCGCACGGAGTGGTCCGCGCCGTCGACGGGGTGAGCTTCACCGTCGGACGGGGCGAGACCGTCACCCTGATCGGTGAATCCGGTTCGGGCAAGTCGACCACCGCCATGGGGGTACTGCGGCTGCTGCCCGAAGGGCTCGCCGTACTGTCCGGCGGCGCCCGGATCGGCGGGCGGGACGTCCTCGCCGACCCGGCGGCGGCCCGCGCGGTGCGCGGACGTACCGTCTCGCTGATCCCGCAGGACCCGATGACGGCGCTCAGCCCCGTCCACACGATCGGCCGCCAGCTCGGCGACGCGCTGCGGCTGCGCCACCCCGCGCTGTCCCGCGCGGAGGTCAGGGAGAGAGGGACGGAGCTGCTGGCGCAGGTCCGCATCCCGCGTCCCGAGACCCGCTGGAAGGCGTATCCGCACCAGTTCTCCGGCGGCATGCTGCAGCGCATGCTGATCGCGGTCGCGCTCGCCGGTGAGCCGGAGCTGCTGATCGCGGACGAGCCGACCTCCGCGCTCGACGCCACCGTGCAGGCGGGCGTCCTCGATCTGCTGATGGAGCTACAGGAACAGGAGTCCCTCGGGATGCTGATGATCACGCATGATCTGGGGGTGGCCCGGGTCGTCTCCGACCGTATCCATGTCATGAAGGAGGGCAGATTCGTGGAATCGGGTTCCGCCGCGCGCATCGTGGACGAGCCGTCCGAGCCGTACACCCGCGCCCTGCTCGCCGCCGTGCCCCGGCTCGGCACCTGGGACGAGGACGCGCCGTCCGGCACCGCGCGGCAGGGGGCGACGGCATGAGCGCCCCCGCGAACGGCGCGGGAGCCGGCTCCGCAGCCGGGACAGCGGCCGCCTCGCCCCTGCTGAGCGTCGAGGACCTGGTCGTCGAGTATCCGACCGCGAACGGCACGCTGCGCGCCGTCGACGGGGTGAGCCTCACCCTGGAGCGCGGCGGATCGCTGGCCGTCGTCGGCGAGTCGGGCTGCGGCAAGTCGACGCTCGCCCGGGCACTCGTACGGCTCCTGAAGCCCGCGTCGGGCCGGATCGTGCTGGACGGCACGGACATCGCGGCGCTGCCGGAGCGGCGGCTGCGCCCGCTGCGGCGGCGGGTGCAGATGGTCTTCCAGGATCCGTACGGTTCGCTCGACCCGCATCTGACGGCCGAGCAGATCGTGGCGGAGCCGCTGCGCCTCTCCGGCGTCGGCGACCCGGCCGAGCGCGCCCGGCGCGCGGCCGAGCTGATCGACCGGGTGGGCCTGCCCGCCACCGCGCTGCACCGCCGGCCTCCGGAGTTCTCCGGCGGGCAGCGCCAGCGCATCGGCATCGCCCGCGCGCTCGCCTCCCGGCCCGACCTGCTGGTGTGCGACGAGGCGACCTCCGCCCTCGACGTCTCCGTCCAGGCCCAGGTGCTGGAGCTGCTGCGGGAGCTGCAGAGCGAGACGGGCATCGCCTATCTCGTCATCGCCCACAACCTCGGCGTGGTCCGGGAGATCAGCACCGACGTCGTGGTGATGAACGCCGGCCGCGTCGTCGAGCGCGGTCCGACCGCCGAGGTCCTCGCCTCCCCTGCCGAGCCGTACACCCGGGCACTGCGCCGGGCCGCCCTCGACCCCACCACCGTCCGGGGCCTCAAGCCCCGGCACGTCCTCAACCCCGCGCTCCGCGCGGACCCGCCCCTCGCCGCCGCGGCACCCGCCACCGGCGCCGTCGCGGCACCCACCACCGCACCGGAAGGCAACCGCTCGTGACCACCGGCATCGACCTGCCGCAGCTCCCCCGCCCCCTGTCGAGGCTCGTGCTCGGCACGATGACCTTCGGCGACACCGTCGACCGGGCGGGCGCCGCCGAGATGCTCGACACCGCGCTGGACGCCGGTGTCACCGGCGTCGACACGGCGAACGGCTACGCGGGCGGTGAGAGCGAGCGCATCCTCGCCGAGCTGCTGCCGGGCCGTCGCGACCGGATCGTCCTGGCGACCAAGGCCGGTATCCCCCACCCCGACCAGGACGGGCACGCCCCGCTCTCGGCCGCCGGGATGCGCGCCGCGCTGGCCGGCAGCCTGGAGCGGCTGGGCACCGACCACGTCGACCTGTTCTACCTCCACCAGCCCGACCGGGCCACGCCGATCGCCGAAACCCTCACCGCCGTCGCGGAGTTCGTCGCCGAGGGCAAGATCCTCGCCCTCGGCGTCTCGAACCACTCGGCCTGGCAGATCGCCGAACTCGTCCGCACCGCCGACGAGGTGGGGGCGCCGCGCCCCGTCGTCGCCCAGCAGCTCCACAATCTGCTGGCACGCCGCCTGGAGGAGGAGTACGTCGAGTACGCGGCCGTCACGGGGCTGCGCACCATGGTCTACAACCCGCTCGGCGGCGGCCTGCTGACGGGCCGTCACACCTTCACCCGGACACCGGACTCCGGCCGGTTCGGGGACTCCCGGCTGGCCGCGATGTACCGGGAGCGCTACTGGGACGAGCGGCTCTTCGCCGCCGTGGAGCAGCTCACCCGGATCGCCTCCGAGGCGGGCATCCCCCTCACCGAACTGGCGCTGCGCTGGCTGCTGGACCGGCCCTCGACCGACGCGCTGCTGCTCGGCGGCTCCCGCACCGAGCACCTGCGGGCCAACATCGCCGCCGCGCAGGCCGGTCCGCTGCCCGCCGACGTGACCACCGCCTGCGACGAGGTCGGCGCCGCGCTGCGCGGCCCGATGCCCGCGTACCACCGCTGACCGCCCCGGCCCCGGGCCACCGCGCACCCCACCCCGTACGCCCCCTCGCTCTCAAGGAGCCCTCACCATGACCCGCGACACGTCCGGTACGCCCGCCGCCTTCGCCACCGCGCTGCGCGCCCGCGAGCAGCTCGTCGGCTACTGGTCCGTCCTCGACTCCCCGGTCTCCACCGAGCGCGTCGCGCGCCTCGGCTACGACTACGTGGCGCTCGACGCGCAGCACGGTCTGATCGAGTACAAGGGCCTGCTCACGTCGCTGACCGCCATCGACACCAAGGGGTCCACCGCCGTCGGCCTGGTCCGGGTCGTGGCCAACGACCCGGCGCCGATCGGCCAGGCGCTCGACGCGGGCGCGGCCGGCGTGATCGTGCCGCTCGTCGACACCGCCCAGGACGCCGCCGACGCGGTGGCCGCCGTACGCTACCCGCCGCTCGGCCGGCGCTCGTACGGCCCGATGCGCTCGGCCCTGCGCATCGGCCCCAACCCGGCCGAGGCACACGAGCAGACCGTCGTCCTCGCCATGATCGAGACGGCGCAGGGGCTGGCCAACGTCGAGGAGATCTGCGCCACGGAAGGGCTCGACGGCATCTATGTCGGCCCGTCCGACCTGCGGATCGCCATCGGCGGCGCCACCTCGACCGACCCGGCGGTGGCCGACCGGTTCGAGGCGGCGCTGGTCACCGTGCGGGAGGCCGCCGCGGCGGCCGGCATCGCCGCGGGCATCCACAACGCGGACGGGGCGAGCGCGGCCAGGCGGCTGGCCGAGGGGTTCACCTTCGCGACCGTCTCCAGCGATCTGACCCACCTCGAACAGATCGCCGGCCGTCACCTGGCGGACGCCCGCCAGGACCGGGACGCCTGATGGCCGCCGGAACCGAGCAGGCCACCGCGCCGGGCCCCGGGGAGGAGGGCGCCACGGACGGTGTGCTGCGCCCGCACCCCGCCGAACAGGGCCGCGCCGAGGCCCGGCTGACCGCCCCCGCCGTACAGAACCACGCCGCGAACCTGATGGTGCTGCCCGGCGGCGACCTCGGATGCGTCTGGTTCGCCGGTACGCAGGAGGGCGTCGCCGACATCTCCGTCTGGTTCGCCCGGCTCGCCCCGGACGGCGCGGCGTGGTCCGAACCGGTCCGGCTCTCCGGCGACACCGGCCGCTCCGAGCAGAACCCGGTCCTCTTCCCGGCCCCCTCGGGCGACCTGTGGCTGCTGCACACCGCGCAGCGCGCGGGCCACCAGGACACCGCGGAGGTACGGCTGCGGGTGAGCCGGGACGCCGGGGCGACCTGGGGCGCGTCCCGGGTGCTGTTCCCGGCGACGGAGGAGGGCGGTGTCTTCGTACGCCAGCCGGTGACCGTACTGCCGTCGGGGCGCTGGCTGCTGCCGGTGTTCCGGTGCCTGACGACTCCGGGCGAGCGCTGGTCGGGCGGCCGGGACACCAGTTCCGTGATGGTCAGTGACGACGCCGGGGAGAGCTGGTCGGAGCGGCCGGTGCCCGCCTCCACCGGGCTGGTGCACATGAACGTCCATCCGCTGCCGGACGGTTCGCTGGTCGCGCTGTTCCGCAGCCGCCGGGCGGACGCCGTCCACCGCTGTGTGTCGGTGGACGACGGGGAGACCTGGAGCGCGCCCGAGCCGGTGGCCGCGCCCAACAACAACTCGTCGATCCAGTTCGTGCCGCTGGGCGACGGCCGGCTCGCGCTGGTCCACAACCCCAGCAGCGCCGCCGACGCCACCGAGCGCCGGGAGTCGCTCTACGACGAGATCGACGACGAGGGGGTGAGCGACACGCCCCCGGCGGGCGGCGGTGCCGCGCCACCGGCCGGTACCCCCGACGGCGGCGCGGCCTTCTGGGGCGCCCCGCGCGCCCCGCTGACCCTGGCCGTGTCGTCGGACGGCGGCCTGACCTGGCCCGTACGGCACGACCTGGCGACCGGTGACGGCTACTGCCTGACCAACAACTCCCGGGACGGGCTCAACCGCGAGCTGTCCTATCCGTCGGTCGCGCGGTCCGCGGACGGAACGCTGCACGTGGCGTTCACCCGGCACCGCCGCTCGATCCAGTACGTCCGGCTGACGCCGGAGTGGACCGAGGCGCACCTGTCCGGCTGACGGAGGCGGACGTCGCCGCGGGGAGTACCGGACGACGCTCCGAGGACGTCGGCTACGGGGGGAACCGGACGGCTCCGTCCGGACGTTCACGCAACGACGTCACGCCGGACCGTCAGGGCCGGTGTGGCCGGTGTGGCCCTCGATCGGACAGGCGGTACCCATGAGCGAGTTGACGGCCGGCGGGAATCTGGCCCTGCCGGAGGCGGAGCTGTCGATCCGGGTGCCGGGCCCCTTCGATCTGGCCGTCCTCATCACCGGGGAGAGCGGAAAGGTCGCGGGCGACGGCGACTTCGTCTTCTACAACCAGCCGTCCGCGCCGGGCGCCCGGTTGCTGCCGGACGGCGGGCTCAGCGTCGACCCGCGCGGACTGCGGGCGGGCGCGAGCCGGCTCACGGTGGTCGTGGGCGCCGCCGATCCGGCCACGCCGCTCGCCGCGCTGCCCGTCCCGGCGATGACCGTGACCGGACGGGGCCCCGGCGTCCTCGCCCGGTTCACGCCCGCGCGCCCGACGCACGAAACGGTGCTGCTGCTGGCGGAGATCTACCGGCGTGGCACCGGCTGGAAGCTGCGCGCGCTCGGGCAGGGGTACGCGGACGGCCTGGCCGGGATCGCCCGCGACTTCGGCGTGGACGTCGCGGAGGAACCGGCGCCGACCGCACCCGCCGCGCCCGGCGCCGGGGACGGGTTCGACGCGCTCGTCCGGGCCCGGCGGCAGGCGGCGGGGCTGCCGCCGCTCACGGTGGACGCCCGGCTCACGGCGGCGGCGCGGGCTCACGCGGCGGCGATGGCCCATCGGGGGCGGCTCGACGCGGAGGGCGCCGACGGGGTCTCGGTCTTCCAGCGTGTCACGGCGGGCGGCTACCGCTATCTGCGGCTCGAACAGCATCTCGTCTCCGGGCCCCGGACCGATGCCGAGTTCGTGGAGTACTGCCTGGCCGACGGAGTCAGGAGCGCGCCGCTGTACGACGCGGACCTCACCGACGCGGCCCTCGGCCGCGCCACGGACGCGGGCTCCGGCGAGACGTACTGGACGGCGCTGTGGGCGCGGCCCTTCACCGCGCGGGGCCTGACGGCGACCGCCGCCGAGGTCCGCTCCCTCACCAACGCGGAACGCGCCGCGCACGGGCTCGGGCCGCTCGCCGACGACCCGTGTCTGACGACGGCCGCGCAGGCGTTCAGCACCGACATGGCGGCCCGCGCCTTCTACTCCCACACCTCACCGGAGGGCCTGCAGCCCTGGGACCGCGCCGCCGCGGCGGGGGCACGGCACCGGGGCATCGCGGAGAACATCGCGTGCGGCCAGCGGAGCCCGCGCGAGGTGGTCCAGGGCTGGATGGACAGCCCCGGCCACCGGGCGAACATCCTGACCCCGGGCTACACCCACCTCGGGGTCGGCTTCGCGGACGGCGGCCCGGCCGGTACGTACTGGACCCAGCTCTTCGGCGGGCCCGGCTAGGCCGTGTTTTAGGAAGCGCGGGCGGCCAGCCATTTGGTGAGGTCGCCCGCGCTTCCTAAAAC
>NZ_JBFBJB010000051.1:0-1365 GCF_040685895.1 Streptomyces sp. NPDC088124
CCTTAGCCTCGCGCTTTCAGTGCGACGTGAAGTCGCTGTCATGCAGTGGTAGTTGCAAGGAGAGGAGTCAACTACTCCGGCCTGTGACCGATGGCCGGTCCCCAGCCTCGGGTGCGTCTGCGGTGACGCGGGGGTGCTGAGCCGAGGCGGTAAAGCTCAAGGGCACGATGGGCCATCATCACGCCACAAGCGAAGGGGAAGTCCGAGCGGGCGAGCGAAAGCGAACCCTTGTCCTTACGAGCCGACATGAGGAACACCGCGTCAATGGCGAAGCGGTCGGCGGTGGGAACTCCTTGCATTGTGAAGTGCGACACGACGCGAGCTGCATTGAAAGAGGCTCAAGGGAACCTGTGGTTTTCCAGCGTAGGTCACCGTGGGAGTCGGTTTAGAGAGGGTGCCCTGTCCGGACGCAACTGTTGGCAGTGGAACACGGGAACCCCGTACGGGTCCGACTGGTCAGCCGGTAAGCCGGAGGCAACAAAGGCAGAAATCCGGTGCGGGAACAGGATGTCCCAAGAAGCGAATGCCGCTCGGGCGAAAGCCCAGAGGAAAGCTCGGGCCCTGGGGACTCTCCCCCTCCGGGTATAACTCGGCGGATGCCAGCTTTATAGCTGGGCTCGAAAGAGCGCTGACGTGGGACAGGTAGGCCATGTAGAGCCAAAGGGCAAAACCTTGCACCGAGGCACAAGTTAGACAGGAGGAGGGGCGGCAATGTCTTTGGTGTCGCAGTATGCCCTCCCGATGAACGGACCCGAGGGCGACGCGGAATTCTGGGCCGGTATCGATTGGCGCTCAGAAGAAGCATCCGTAAAGCGGCTGCGCCAGAGGATCTACAGGGCCGCACGGAACGGCGACATGAAGCGGGTGCGCAACCTGCAAAAGCTCATGCTGCGCTCCAGGGCGAACACCTTGACAAGTGTTCGCCGGGTGGCACAGCAGAGCACCGGAAAGAAGACGGCGGGTATCGATGGGGTCGTTGCGCTGACCCCGAAGGACCGGGGTTCTCTAGCGAGGAAGACTCTCGCTGAACCGGACATCCCGGCAAAGCCCGTCAAGCGTGTGTACATCCCGAAGGCGAATGGGAAGACCCGGCCGTTGGGCATTCCTGTCATACGCGACCGCGCAAACCAGGCGAGGGTGAAGAATGCTCTAGAGCCGGAATGGGAAGCGCGGTTCGACGGTCGAACCTACGGGTTCCGGCCGGGGCGGGGATGCGCTGACGCGATCGGGGCTATCTTCCAGATAGCCTGCCAGAAGACCGCAAAACGGCCGTGGGTTCTCGACGCGGACCTGTCGGCGGCCTTCGACCGCATCAGCCACGGTCACCTCATGGACTCCATCGGCCTGTTTCCGGGCCGGCGGCAG
>NZ_JBFBJB010000051.1:1464-64870 GCF_040685895.1 Streptomyces sp. NPDC088124
AAGCTGATCATCAAACCGAGCAAGGACGCAGTACAACGGGTCAAGAAGAAGATGAAGGCCATCATCCGACAACACCGGGGCGCACCCGCCGAACGCCTGGCGGGTGCCCTCAGCCCCCTTGTTCGAGGGTGGTCCATCTACTATCGGCACGTTGTCTCGAAGGAAACCTTCAGGAAGCTGGACGACTTCACGCACCACGCCTTGAGAAGGTGGGTGATCTACTGCAATCGACGGAAGACGCCTCGCTGGCTCCGGGAGCGGTATTGGGGGAAGTTCGACAAAAGTCGAGAGGACAGGTGGGTATTCGGCTCCGAAACCGGATACTTGCCCAAGTTCGCCTGGACCGGAATCGTCCGGCACGTGATGGTCAAGGGAAACTCCTCCCGGGACGACGCGGAACTGGACAGCTACTGGAGAAAACGAGCCCGAAAGCGGATGCCGGGAGTGGAATCCAAACGGATCCTTCTGCTGGCGGCCCGACAGAAGGGACTGTGCCCCAGATGCGGGCAGGACCTGGTCGAAGGCGCGGGGTACGACCCTGATGACGTCAACGACTGGGCTCGCTGGTTCACGGCCTCATACCGGGGAATTCACGTGCACCATCTGCAATACCGCAGCCGAGGTGGAAGCGACCGCCTCGACAATCTGGAAGTCGTACACACTCTGTGCCACCGGCAGTTGCACGCCGGTGACCGGAAGAATGGCACCGAACTGAGCGGCCACAGGTCCGCTTGAGCCGTGTGCGCTGGAAGGCGCAAGCACGGTTCTGAGGGGGCGGGGACGCAGCAATGCGTCCCCGCTACCCGACCGAGTGGACCTGTCCATGCCTTGATCAAATAAGCGGAGAGTGCTTCTGACCTGCAACGATGGGACTTGTCTAGGGTCCTGTTGGCTGCACGGAAAGAAGCACTCTCCAGGTGAGCAAGCGTATCGGGTTGTACCCGCGTGTCCGCGTCGAGGGCGATGGCAGCGGGACGGTTTCGCAGGCCGGGGCGGTGCTGCTGGTCGAGACAGTCCGCAAGTCCGGCCTGGACACTGCGATATCGGCGGCGCTGGCGCCGTGGCGCAAGCCGCGGACAGTGCACGACCCGGGCAAGATCCTGCCGGATGTCGCGCTCGCGACGGCTCTGGGCGGGGACTGCCTCGCCGACGTCGCCATGCTGAGGGCCGAGCCCGACGTGTTCGGCCCGGTGGCATCCGACCCCACGGTCTCCCGGCTCATCGACGTCCTCGCCGCAGCCGGACCGAAGGCCCTCACAGCGATCCGGTCGGCGCGGGCCCAAGTACGGTCGCGGGTCTGGGAGCGGGCCGGTGCGGACGGTCCGACCTCTGACGGCAGCGTGATCGTGGACATCGACGGCGTGCTGGTCCTCGCGCACTCCGAGAAGCAGGAAGCCACCGCGACCTGGAAGAAGACCTTCGGCCATCATCCGCTCGTCGCGTTCGTCGACCACGGCCAGGCCGGTTCCGGAGAGCCGGTGGCCGCGCTGCTGCGTCCCGGCAACGCAGGCTCCAACACCGCGAGCGATCACATCACCACCACCCGGCTCGCCCTGGCCCAACTGCCCACACACCTGCGGCGGGGACGGCAGACACTGATCCGCACCGACTCCGCCGGCGGCACCCACGCTTTCCTCGACTGGCTCTCCAGGCCAGGCCGGTGGCTGTCGTATTCCGTCGGAATGACCATCACCGACACCCTCCACCAGGCTGTGCTGAAGCTCCCGAAGAAGGCGTGGACACCGGCCTACGACGCCCAGGCACCGAGCGGCCCGGCGCCTGGGTCGCCGAGATCACCGACATGCCCGACCTGAGCACCTGACCCAAGGGCATGCGGCTGATCGTCCGCAAGGAACGACCACACCCCGGCGCCCAGTTGCGCCTCACCGACCTCGACGGGCTGCGGCTGACCTGCTTCGCGACCAACACCAAAGGCGGACAGCTCGCCGACCTCGAACTGCGTCACCGCCGACGGGCCCGCTGCGAAGACCGCATCCGAGGCGCCCGCGACACCGGCCTGCGCAACCTGCCCCTGCACGACACCGCACAGAACCGGATCTGGCTGGAGATCGTCTCCCTCGCACTCGACCTCCTCGCCTGGATGCCCAGGCTCGCCCTCACCGGCCCAACCCGCGGCTGGGAACCCAAACGGCTTCGCCGGCGCCTGTTCTCCGCCGCCGCCCAACTCGTGAACACCGGACGCCGCCACTGGCTCCGCTTCCCCACCCGATGGCCCTGGACCGACGTCATCACCCACGCGATCAACAGGCTCTACATCCTCCCGAACCCCGGCTGACCAGCCAATTCACCCGTCCCGACAACCCGAACCACCTCACCGGCGCAGTGGAACCCGGCGCCCACCCGACGCGATAACCGGGCCGTCAACCTGCCCCACCCCCGAAAAAACCGCACCTCGCGAACGCAGAGCCCCCGTCAGCACACCGACGAGGACTCATGAACGATCGAGGCTAGGTTCGCCGGCAAGGAAGCCGAAACGACTGGGTTCACTGTCAAACGCCCGATTGAAAGACAGCGGACGGTGACACACAGGGCAAATGATCTTCACGCCCGACAACCGCCCACGATCAGCACGAGTACACAAACAACGACTCACACCAGCACCGTGAACAGCATCTTCAAGATGGCGGATCTTCAGTGGGCACGCGCCTCGCCCAGCGACAGCCAGTCGTGGCAGGGCTGTTTGCCCGCGACGACGAGGTCGACATAGTCGCGGCTGCGCACCACGTGGTCGACGAATCCGGGGTCCTGGTGGGAGAAGCCGTTGTGGTTCTGGCGCCACACGTGGGAGGTGAACAGGTGGTTCAGCGAGGCGACCGGGGCCCGCCGGGGCAGGCGGCACGATGTACGCAGCCACTTGATGTGCCGGTTGGCCATGGAGTCGACGATTTGGACGAATGCTTCGTAGCGGGAGAACGGGCCGTGCCGGCCGGTCGGCAGATAGCCCTCCAGCCGGCCCTGGCAGGTGTACTCGGAGAGGATCTCCATCACCCGGCCGCCGCGGGCCAGGTGTTCGTCACTCGGCAGGAACTCGGCCTGCCACGCCTTGCTGGTGGCGCCGTAGAGGGCCTGGAGCCGGTTGGAGGCGGTCCCGTCGGGGCCGACGACGCGGAAGTCTCGCCGCCGGACGGTGTCGGCCATCACCTGTTGGAGGAGGCCGCCGAGCACGGCGGTGGGTTCGTGCAGGCTGCCGCCAGGGATCTCCACCGGCACCGCAAACTTCTCCAGCGGCGGCATGGGCAACTCGCGCGCGAGCAGGCCGCCGTTGGCGCGCGGGGTGGCACCCAACCGCCGCTCACCTTCGGGGATGTGGGCCAGCACCTGGGTGCGGGGGCGGCCGTGATCATCGAAGAGTTCCTCGGGCCGTTAGGAGCGCAGCCATTCCTCCGCAGGTGGGCGGGGTTGGTGCGCGCCTCGGCAAGGGGAACCCGATGGGCGCGCCAGGTGCCCTCGACCGGCACACCGGCCACCTCACGCGGCCCGGTCCAGCCCTTGGGGGTGCGCACCACGATCACTGGCCAGCGTGGGCGCTCGGTGGCCCCCTCGGCGCGGGCCATGTGCTGGCGGGCGGCGAGCTCGGCTACTCCCTCGCTCACGCCGGCGCCGCTGGAGAGAAGATCATGCCCATTGACGGAGAGTGGTACAACGGAGGCCTCGACAAGCAGGTCCCGGGTGGCGTGGTGGACGATCAGGTGGGCGAATATCTCTTGCCGGACACCATCGGGGGTCTGTGAGCGGAGGACAGGTCTGTCGCGCTGGTGGGTCTTGATCTCGTCGAGGACGAGCTCGATCTCCCAGCGTCGCGCGTACAGTTCGGCGAGTTCGGCAGCTGGGTACTTCTCGTGGCCCATCAGGCTGGTGATCAGCCGTATCACCTCGGCCTGACCGTCGATCCGGTACTCGACAACCCGCACCGGGGCCGGCGGGGCTTTGACGGTCCCGGCCGCTTTGCTGTGCTTGTTCGCCTGGATCCGGGCCAGATAGCTTCCGTCCGCCAGAACGTCTTCGACCCTCCGGGCCATCCGCCGCTCCGTCCGCCACAGCAGGTGAGCACCCTGGTCACGAAGTCGGTGCCAGCGAGCCAGGCCCCAGAATCCGCGATCGGCCAGCAGTAACGTGCCCGGTCCGACATGCCGTTCCAGTTCGTCGGACACGATCCGCTCGGAGTCCTTCCAGCCGCCGATCACCGCGTCCAGCACCGCGTGCGAGGAGCATTCCGCCACAGCAACCATTCGCGCCATCGGATAGCCCATGGGGCTGCGCTGGGAGCCGGACTTGCCGAACGCCTCCCGGTTGCCGGCCGAGTCAGGAACCGCCAGCAGCATGCCATCGACGGCCAGAACGCTCAGACCGCGAAAGAGCTCGGGACTGCTTCCCAGCGGCCGGGCCACCTCACGGAACAAGTCGCGCATTACCGTCCAGCCCAACCGCTGCCTTGCCCTGGTCAGGGACGACTTGTTCACTCCTGACCACGGCCTCAGCCTCGGTTCGCCCGCCTTCAACAGCCGAAGGACTTCAAGGTAATCGACCCGCGGAAACAGACATAACGCAAGGACGAAGTACACCGTGAATCGGGCCGACAGCAGGCGGCGGCGCTTCTCCCCGCACCCCGCCTCGGCAACGACCCGGTCCACCACCTCAGGCGGACACGACCGGGTCAAGATCCCCAACCCCAGCCGCTCCAGACGCGATACCAACACGAACGGCCCAACGCTCTGCCGGCTCCAAAAGCAACGGCATTGGAAGGCATGACCTGGGGGGTGGTGTCGCCGGGCCCGGGAGGTGCCGTCGGAGACGCTGATGAGAGGTCCGGCCACCGTCCGGTCCGGCGCAATGCCGGGCAGTTCGCGGGCGGCAGGTCTGCATAACGTGGATGCGTGCGTACGACACCCATGCCGAGGCCGGCACGTTCAACTCCCCGGAAAGGGGGCGATGTTCGACACCGAAGACGTGGGCGTGTTCCTCGGCCTGGACGTCGGCAAGACCACTCATCACGGCCACGGGCTCACCCCGGCCGGGAAGAAGGTCTTCGACAAGCCGCTGCCCAACACCGAGCCGAAACTGCGGGCCGTCTTCGACAAACTGGCCGCGAAGTTCGGCACCGTGCTGGTCATCGTGGACCAGCACGCCTCCATCGGCGCCCTGCCCCTGACCGTGGTCAGGGACGCGGGCTGCAAGGTCGCCTACCTGCCCGGCCTGGCGATGCGACGAATCGCCGACCTCTACCCGGGCGAGGCCAAGACCGACGCCAAGGACGCCGCGGTCATCGCGGACGCCGGCCGCACCATGCCGCACACCCTGCGCTCGCTGGGACTCACCGACGAGATCACCGCCGAACTCACGGTCCTCGTCGGCTTCGACCAGGACCTCGCCGCCGAGGCCACCCGCACCTCCAACCGGATACGCGGCCTGCTCACCCAGTTCCACCCCAGCCTGGAGCGCATCCTGGGCGCCCGTCTCGACCACCAGGCCGTCACCTGGCTCCTGGAACGTCACGGTTCCCCGGCCGCGCTGCGCAAGGCCGGCCGCCGCAGACTCGTCGAGCTCATCCGTCCCAAGGCCCCGCGCATGGCACAGCGGCTGATCGACGACGTCTTCGACGCGCTCGACGAACAGACCGTGGTCGTGCCAGGGACCGGCACCCTCGACATCGTCATCCCGTCCCTGGCCCGCTCGCTCGCCGCCGTCCACGAACAGCGCCGGGCCCTGGAAGCCCAGATCAACGCCCTGCTGGAGGCACACCCTCTTTTTCCGGTCCTGACGTCGATGCCCGGCGTCGGCGTCAGGACCGCCGCAGTCCTGCTGGTCACCGTCGGCGACGGCACCGGCTTCCCCTCCGCCGCCCACCCCGCCTCCTACGCCGGCCTCGCCCCCACCACAAAATCGTCCGGCACATCGATCCACGGCGAACACGCCCCACGAGGCGGAAACCGGCAGCTCAAACGCGCTATGTTCCTCTCCGCCTTCGCCTGCATGAACGCCGATCCCGCCTCCCGCACCTACTACAACCGCCAGCGAACCCGCGGAAAGACCCACACCCAGGCACTCCTCCGCCTCGCCCGCCAACGCATCAGCGCCCTGTTCGCCATGCCCCGCGACGGCACCTTCCACGAGTCCCGAACCCCCACCATCACCCTCACCACATGACCCAGACAAACAACTCAAACGCGGCAGCACAGCCTTGACGAAGTACATAGAGGCACCCCGCAGGACACACGCCGGGGACGTACCTCCTCACCGGGCGCCATGACGGGCCTACGAGCCCGGGGAACGGCATCGCTCTCGGCTGGACAGTCGCCTGGCGCAACGAACACGGCAACGTAGGCTCGGTCACGAGTTGGAGCGGCCAATTCTTGGCAGACCCGGAACGCATCCTCAGCACCTGGCTGCCGACCCGCTCCGCCACGGTGGAGGCGTGGGAGTCCACTGTGGTGGGACAGGATGTGTTCACGCGACAGAAGCCCACCGGCGAGGACGTCGATCGCGCTCTTCGCAGCGGCCGACCGGTCTCGCACCCGATGCCGTCCTGAAGAGCGGCACCCGTGGGTGTGTCCAGCATCCACGTCCGGACCGGTCACCGGGAACACCGAGGGCCGGTGAACCCAACTCCTCTCATGCACACCCAAGCCCTGGCGGGCTGAGCAGCCGGCCGGGGACGCGTCCCACCGTGGTGGCCCCAGGCCGCCCGCGGGCGACGAGGCTGTCCGGCTCGGAAGCGGCGCACGGGTGGCCGGGGAGTGCAGGCGACACCGGGCCGGGTCGCCGTCTGCCAAATGCCCGTGGTCCGGCTCCTGATGAGGTGGGTGTCTTCCCGGGTCCCTTGTTCCTGTCGGCCGGCCCGACATCATGAACGGCGTTCTCGTCGGCGGCCTGCGCACCACTACCTTGCCCGGACGGCCCGTCGGCGCCGCAGCAGCCAGCGCCGTAGTTCGTCCGCGCCCCAGACGATGAAGGGGAAGGGGACGACGAAGGCGAGCATGCGGGGGGTGAGGGCGGCGGTGCCCAGAAGAGACTGCAGGGGCGGGGTGTAGATGACGACGGCGGCGAGGGCGAGTTCGAAGGCGATGCCCCACAACAGCAAGGGGTTGGAGAACACGCCGATCGAGCGCAGCGAGGCGTGCTCGGTGCGGGCGGCGAACGCGGTGCCGATCTGACCGGCGATCATGCCGAGGAAGGTCATGGTGGTCGCCTGCTGGTAGGCGTGGTGCAGCGGCGTGCCGGGACCAGTGGGGGCGCCGGGTTGCCAGCCTGCGTGCCAGAGCACTGCGAAGAAGCCGGTCAGCTGCAGGGCGGCGCAGATGACTCCGAGGAACAGCCAGGCGCGCAGCAGCATGGAGCCGCGGATGACGCCTTCCGAGCGGGGGCGGGGCGGGCGGTCCATCAGTCCGGGCTCGGCCTTCTCCCGGCCCAGGGCGAGCGCGGGGAGGGTCTCGGTGCCGACGTCGAAGACCAGCAGTTGCAGCACGGTCAGCGGCAGCGGTACGGCCCCACCGCTCACGGCGAAGACCAGGAACGGGGCAACCTCCGGGGTGGTATGGGCGAAGATGTAGCAGACGAACTTGCGGATGTTGTCGTAGACGCGGCGGCCCGCGTGCACAGCGGCGACGATGGTGGCGAAGTTGTCGTCGGTGAGCACCATGGTGGCCGCCTCACGGGCCACGTCGGTGCCGGAGCGGCCCATGGCGACTCCGATGTCGGCCCTGCGCAGGGCGGGTGCGTCGTTGACGCCGTCGCCGGTCATCGCCACGACGTGGCCTTCGGCGCGCAGCGCGTCGGCGATCCGCAGCTTGGCCTCCGGGGAGGTGCGGGCGAAGATCAGCTCCCGGTGGTGGCGCAGGAGCTGGTCGAGTTCGTGTTCGGGCATGCGGTCGAGTACGTCGCCGATGACCACCTTCGGTTCCGGGCCGCCGATGCCGACCTGGCCGGCGATCGCAGTCGCGGTCAGGGCGTGGTCGCCGGTGACCACGATGATCCGGATACCGGCACTGTGGCAGCGGGCGACCGCGTCGGCCACCTCCGGGCGGGGCGGATCGGCCATCGCCGTCAGTCCCAGGAAGACGAGCCGGTCTTCGGCCTCCTCGCGACGTTCCGGTAAGCCGGCACCAGCAGCCAACTGCCGCTCGGCCGCGGCCAGGACACGAAGGCCCTGGCGGGCGAATGCGTCCACCTGTCCTGCGATCGTGCGGCGTCGTTGCTCGGTGAGCGGGCCAATCGTGCCGTCGGCCAGTCTGACGGTGGTGCACAGCGGCAGGACCGCCTCGGGGGCTCCCTTGGCGTCGATCCAGCATCCTTCGTCGTCGCGCTGGTCGACCGTCGACATCAGTTTGCGTACGGGGTCGAAGTGGAACTGGCAGCGGCGCCCGGCATCCCGCTCGTCGGTGCTGACAGCGCAGCCCAGATCCCCGGCGGCTGCCAGCAGCGCCAGTTCGGTGGGATCACCCACCGGACCGCCGGGGGCATCCAGCTGTGCGTTGTTGCACCATGTCACCACGGTGGCCAGGGCACGCAACGCCGCGTCGCCCGGCGGCTCTCCGGCGGCAGCGGTGCCGACGAGTTCCTGCTGACCCGCCGCGGTCCACACGACGGTGACCTGCATACGGTTCTCGGTGAGGGTGCCGGTCTTGTCGGTGCAGATCACATCCGTGGAACCGAGCGTCTCCACCGCACTGAGGCGTTTGACGACCGCTCCACGCCGCACCAGCTCCCGCACGCCCAGCGCCAGAGCCAGTGTGATCACCGGCAGCAATCCCTCGGGCACGTTGCCGACCAGCAGGCCGACGGCGAAGACGACCGCGTCGTGGAACGGCAGCTTCGCCGCGAGCATGGCCAGTGGCAAGAACGCCACCCCCATGATCACCGCGATCACCGCGATCAGCCACGCCACTCGCCGGACCTGCGCCTCCAGCGGGCTGATCTCCCGTTCGACACGCTCGGACAGCGCCGCGATACGCCCGAGTTCGGTGTGCATACCGGTCGCGAAGACCACCGCTCTGGCCTCGCCCTCGGTGCACGTGGTCCCGCTGAAGACCAGGTCGCGCGCCGACAACAGTGGCACATGGACGTCGACCCGGTCGGCCGCACGGTAGGCAGGCATCGCTTCGCCCGTCAGCGGCGACAGGTCGACCTCGATTCCGCCCTTGGTCAGCCGCGCGTCAGCCGAGATGCGGTCCCCTTCCTCGATCACCAGCACGTCGCCGGGCACCAGGGTGACCGCCTCGACCTGCTGTACCTGCCCGTCCCGCACCACGGTCGCATGCGTAGGCAGGTAGGCGGCCAGCGTCTCCACGGCCCGTTCTGCCTGCATCTCCTGCACGAAGGCGAACGCCGCGTTCACCACGATCACTGCCACGATGGCCACCGCCACCGCCGCGATCCCCGCCCACCACGCCAGCACCGCGGCCGCCCACAACAGGAGCGCGAGTGGGTGGGTCACCTGCCGGGCCAGCTCCCCCGGCCAGCGCCTGCCACCACGCCGCCGCAGCTCGTTCGCCCCGTAGCGCACCAGTCGCCGAGCCGCCTCGCGCGAGGACAGGCCCTTCCGTGTGCTGCGCAGATCCCGCAGCAGCAGCTCCAGGCGCTCCTCCGGATCGATCTCCACCACCGCGGTCCCACCGGCTTCGGCGTTCATCTCGCCCCACCGCCCGTCTCCCTCAGCTGCTGGTGGGCCGGGCGGGCCCCCATCTCGCCGGGCTGGAAAACCCACCGGGCGAGACACGGTCGGGGGGACTGGGTGCACGGCGAGCCGCTGTTGCTCGACGTAGAGGTCCGGGCCGCAGACCGGTTCACCGGATCTCGGCGCCGCGGATGACAACGACGGGATACGGTGCGTGCTGGACACAGTGCTGGCCGACCGATCCCGGCAGTGCGTGGGTGAACCCTCGGTGTCCCCGGTTGCCCACGACCAGCAGATCCGCCCCCTGGACGGCATCCAGCAGGGCACGCGCGGGGTTGCCTTCCATGACGCGCTGCGTGACACGCACCGGCTGGTCGAGGCCGATGGCATCGATGATCGCCCTGGCGAGGCTGCTGCGGGCCTGCTTATCGAAGTCGAAGGGCCCCTCCTCGGGAGGGCTCCACCCGTACCAGTAGTACGGGTTCTGCCAGGCGAAGACCGCCTCGACCACGCCGCCGGTGAGCTCGGCCTGAGCGACCGCCCACCGCAGGGCTGCCTTCGACTGCTCCGACCCATCGCCCCCGGCCATGATCCGTCCAGTGGATGCCGCCTCGTCGCTCACCGCCCGCCTCCCGGTTCCTCCCGCCACTGCCCCAGCTTTCCCGCTGCAGGCCGGTGAGGCCCGCTGCGGCCCTTCCCGCTCACCCGATTCGCCCCTCTTATTCCTCCCTCAGCGGCACACGCAGGGACAGAGGAGCACACGACGAGTACGGCCGCGGGGATGGCTGACACCGAATGGAGTCCCTGGGGTGGGCGGCAACCGGCCGGGACAGCCGACCGGAACAGCACGCGCGGCATAAGGTGATCACGGAGCGCTCGCTCGACGACAGCAGGGCGTATGTCTTCACGGCAGGGCCCGCCGCGAGCGACGCGATGCGCGACCGCTACGCGACAATCCCAGGGGTACCGACAGAAGGGGAATGAGAGCGAACGGCTGGTCTATGGGCATGGTGCACGGACGGTCCACGAGACTCGACCGTGCGCCGACGACACACCTGAAGGGAGTGTCCGATCAACGGCCCTGTCTCACATTCGGTGGTGACGGAGAGTGCTGCTGTCTGAGGAAAATGCGGTGGCGGAGCAGGGCGAAGCCTGCTCGTCCGTGCATCTGACGCGCGATCCGCTTGGTCTTGGTGTTGACGCCCTCGGTGGGGCCGTTGCTGTACGGAAGCGTGAGCCCGGCGATCACGGCTTCATGGTCTCGTTCCAGGCCCCGGGTGAAGGCATGCAGATGGGGCAGGTCAGCTGTTCGGACTTGCGCGATCCAGCGTGTGAGCGCGGCGGCGTTATCGACGTGCGGCGTGAGGAGCGTGGCGAAGTCCCTGATCCCAGTGGCCAGTTGGGTCATTTCGGGGCAGGCGGCGGTGAGCTTGGCCAGGAGTTCGTGTTGTTCGGCTTTGAGGTTGTCGGGCCTGGTCAGCACCATCCGGGCGAGCCTGCGCGGGGAGATGTGGCTGCGGTCGGCGTCCGCGCGGCCTTGGCTGATGTACTTGTGCAGGAGGTTGAGGCAGCCCGTGAGGCCGAGGGCCTTGATCTCCTCGAAGAGGTGCTCCACGGGGACGGAGGGGTCCTCGGCCCGGCGTTTACGCAGGTGTTCACGGGAGGGTTCGACGAGGCTGGTGCGGTATTTCGGGACGCGGAGCATGCGCTCGGGCCGGTCGGCTCGTGCGTAGCGTTTGACGGTGTTCAGGGCCAGTTGCAGGCGGCGGGCGCATTCGAGCAGGCCGACGCCTTGGTCGAGGAGGCCGTGGACCTGGTGCCGGCGTTCCAGGGTGGTCTGGGCGCGAGGTCCGTCGTAGGTCGGCGCGTCCAGCACGGTGGCTTAGCAGGTGCTGTGCGCCTTGACCTCGCTCAGGGCGGCTTCGCACGGGTTTTTCCCCACATGCCACCGGTCCGCGACCTGCACCGTGTCAGGCAGGGCACGCGCCCAAGCGGCCTGGGGATCAGTCGGCGGTCGTGTGTGCTGCGACGGTGTCTCCTCGCTCGGCCCGTATCCGCCTCCGCCGGGGGTGCGGATGACGAGCGTGTCTCCGGCGGCAACGTCCGCCGTGTCGCAGCCGCGCAGGGGCGTGGTCGTACCGTCTGCATGTGCGATGAGGTTCTCGCCGAGGGCGCCGGGGCGGCCGCCGTCCATGCCGTAAGGCGGGATGCGGCGGTGGCTGGAGACGACTGCGACGGTCATCGGTTCCAGGAAGCAGATCCGGCGTTCCACGCCGCACCCACCGTGCCACCGGCCCGTGCCCCCGCTGCCTTCGCGGATGCGGAAGTCCTCGACCCGTACCGGGTAGCGCCATTCCAGGATCTCAGGGTCGGTGAGGCGGGAGTTGGTCATGTGCGTCTGTACGGCGTCCGCGCCGTCGAAGCCGTCGCCCGCGCCGGAGCCGGAGGCGACGGTCTCGTAGTACTGCACGTGCTCGTTACCGAAGGAGAGGTTGTTCATGGTGCCGGAGCCCTCGGCCTGGGCATCCAATACGGCGTACAAGGCACCGGTGACGGCCTGGGATGTCTCGACATTGCCGGCGACGGTGGCGGCCGGGTGGACCGGGGCGAGCATGCAGCCGACGGGGATACGGACGTCGAGGGGTTTCAGGCAGCCGCTGTTGAGGGGGATGTCGTCGGCGACCAAGGTGCGGAAGACGTACAGCACGGCCGCCATGACGACGGATGTGGGGGCGTTGGTGTTGCCGGGCTGCTGGGGTGCGGTCCCGGTGAAGTCCAGTACGGCGCTGCGGGTTTCGTGGTCGACGCGCAGGGTGACCTGGATGATGGCGCCGTTGTCCGTCTCATAGCGGTGCTCGCCGTCACGGAGGGTGGCAATGATACGGCGCACGGACTCCTCCGCGTTGTCCTGGACGTACCGCATGTAGGCGTGGACGACGTCGAGCCCGAACTGGTCGATCACCATGTGCAGTTCGTGGATGCCCTTGTTGTTCGCGGCGATCTGGGCCCGCAGGTCGGCGAGGTTGGTATCCGGGTCGCGCGACGGGTATCGAGCGGTCGTCAGCAGGTCGCGGGTTTCGGTCTCGCGGAAGTCGCCGTCGCGCACGAGCAGCCAGTTGTCGAACAGGACGCCTTCCTCGTCGACGGTGGTGCTGAAGGCGGGCATCGACCCGGGGCTGATGCCGCCGATCTCAGCGTGGTGGCCGCGGGAGGCGACAAGGAAGAGCAGCCGATCGCCCGTCTCGTCGAAGACCGGGGTGACGACGGTGATGTCGGGCAGGTGAGTACCGCCGTGGTAGGGGTCGTTGATGGCGTAGACGTCGCCGGGCCTCAGTGAGCCGGAGTTGCGGCGCAGCACCTCCTTGATGGACTCGCCCATCGAGCCCAGGTGTACGGGGATGTGGGGCGCGTTGGCGATGAGATTGCCGTCCGGGTCGAACAGGGCGCAGGAGAAGTCGAGGCGCTCCTTGATGTTGACAGAGTGAGCAGTGCTCTCGAGCCGTACACCCATCTGCTCGGCAACGGACATGAAGAGGTTGTTGAAGACTTCCAACATCACCGGATCGACGGTGGTGCCGACCGCCGTACGGGATGGGCGGGGCCGGGACCGGGTGAGGACGAGGTCGCCGTGCTCGTCGGCCGCGGCGCGCCACCCGGGGTCGACGACCGTGGTTTCGTCCGCCTCGGCGATGATCGCCGGACCCTCGACCGCGTCCCCCGGGCGGAATTCCTCGCGCCGGTACAGCCGCGTGGGTTGCCAGAGGCTCTCGGTGAACATCCGTACGATGGCGGCGGGTTGAAGTGCGCCGGTCCGCGACGGCAGCACGGGCGTGGTGGCAGTACGGGGGCCGGAGGAACCGGTGGCCTCGACCGCGATGGCCTCGACGACCAGCGGCTTGGCCATGGTGAAGCCGTAGCGCTCCCGGTGATCGCGTTCGAAGGCGCCCCGCATGTCCTCGGCCGGGCCCAACGGCACGGGCAGCGAGAAGTCCGTGCCCTCGTAGCGCAGCAGCGCGCGGGCGGTCGTATGGACGGTGGCGTCCGGCACGCCGTCCTCGCGGAGCTGGGTGCGTGCCCGTTCCGCCAGTTCCGCGCGGACGGTCTCGACACGGGCCGCTGTATCCGGCCGGTCGAGGGGGGCCTCGATGGAGCGTTCGCGCAGCGCGAGCGCGTCGGCCATCCCGATACCGTAGGCGGACAGCACCCCGGCGAGCGGCGGGATCAGCACGGTGTCGATGCCGAGCCGGTCGGCGACTGCGCAGGCGTGCTGGCCGCCCGCGCCCCCGAATCCGACCAGCGCGTAGCGGGTGATGTCGTGGCCGCGCTGGACGGAGATCTTCTTCACCGCGTTCGCAATGTTGAGGACGGCGATGTCGAGGAAGCCCGCCGCGACCTCCTCCGGGCCGAGAGGTCTTCCGGTCGCGGCGGCGGTCTGCTCGGCGAGCTCCGTGAAGCGGGCACGGACCGCGGCCTCGGCCAGCGGCTGATCGCCGTTCTTGCCGAAGACTCGGGGGAAATAGGCGGGTTGGATGCGGCCGAGCAGGACATTGGCGTCGGTGACGGTCAGCGGCCCGCCGCGGCGGTAGCAGACCGGGCCGGGGTCGGCACCGGCCGAGTCCGGCCCGACGCGGTAGCGCATCCCGTCGAAGTGCAGGACGGATCCGCCGCCCGCGGCGACGGTGTGAATGTCGGTCATCGGCGCCCGCATCCGCACCCCGGCCACCTGGGTGCCCAGTACCCGTTCGATCTCACCCGCGTAGTGGGACACGTCGGTCGAGGTACCACCCATGTCGAAACCGATCGCCTTGACATGACCCGCACCGGTGGCGGCGCGCGCCATGCCCACGACCCCACCCGCCGGGCCGGACAGCACGGCGTCCTTGCCCCGGAAGCCACCCGCCTCGCGCAGGCCGCCCCCGGACTGCATGAACATCAGTCGCACACCGTTCAGCTCGGCGGCCACCTGGTCCACGTAGCGACGCAGGATGGGCGAAAGGTAGGCGTCGACCACGGTCGTGTCGCCTCGCGGTACCAGCTTGATCAGCGGGCTCGCCTCGTGCGAGCAGCTGACCTGCCCATAGCCGACGGCGCGGGCCGCCTCGGCGACGGCGGCCTCGTGCGCCGAATGACGGTAGCCGTGCAGGAAGACGACCGCGGCACTGCGGAACCCGTCGGCGTACGCCGCGGCCAGCGCCTCGCGCGCGGCGTCCAGGTCGAGCGGGCGGACGGTTTCGCCGTGCGCGCCCACCCGCTCGTCCACCTCGATCACCCGGTCGTACAGGGCCTCCGGAAGCAGGATGCGCCGGTCGAAGATGTGCGGCCGATTCTGGTAGGCGATCCGCAGGGCATCCCGGAAACCCCGAGTGATCACGAGAACCGTGGGCTCGCCGGTGTGCGTCAGCAGCGCGTTGGTGGCGACGGTGGTGCCCATCTTCACCACCTCGATCCGGCCGGCCGGAATCGGCTCGTCCGCCTCCAGGCCCAACACCAGCCGAATCCCGGCGACCGCCGCGTCCCGATACGCCTCCGGCCGCTCCGACAGCAGCTTGCGGCTGACCACCTCGGAATCCGGCGACACCGCCACAACGTCGGTGAAAGTGCCACCACGGTCGATCCAGAACTGCCAGCGACCAGACATGGAGCCATTGTGCGCCCTCGGCCTGTGACCGGCCGGTCGATGACACATCGCCGTGTCCGGACCAGCGGCAGGGTCCCCGCGAACCGACGGGCAAGCAAACGAGGCGCCCGCGATCACGTAGAAGCAGACATGACGGCGCGCCTTCGGGTTCGCGCCGAACCTGGACTCCGGTCTCGACAGGCATGGGCAGGAGCTTCTTGATGACACCGAGGTCGAGGACTGCCGTTGGATGCCGTGGCGCTTCGACTGAGGGTTCGGTCCACGGCCGGCTGATCGCGGATTCGCCGCGGCTCTGGAACCGCTGCTGGCACCCGCGGCCGGCGACCGTCCCAGTCGGCGCACGGCGGTTGCCTCGTTTCGCGTCCGCGCAGGCCGCGGAATCCTCTCTGCGGATTCGATCCGCGATCCACTGTGGGTTGGCGGTGCACCGTCCGGCGCGCAAAGTCGGTGGCCGGGAGGTCTGCTGGAAGCAGCGCAGGGGGGGGTGGGGTGTCACCGCAAGCGGTGGCCGGGATGCGGAGGGAGGGCGGTCCGGGGTGGCTCGGCCGGCCACTGTGATGAGGAGAGACCGTGGAGCTGACCTTTCTCGGCCCTGTGTACGCACGACCGGGCCCCTATGCCTGCGCCTACCTGGACACCTCACGTGACGTCCGTGCCCCGGAGGCGGCGATCAGACTGCGGCGCCGGCATCTGCGTGAGGATCTGGCCCAGCGGGGGACCGGCCATGCCACCGTGGCCGTTGTCGACGATGTGGCGGGTACGGACCGGGAGGTTTCCCGGCGTCATGGGCAGGCCATCTTCGCGAGCCACGGCCATCTGGCGTTGGCGGAGGCACTGCCCGACCCGTCGGCGCACGACGCTGCCCGGTTCAGCGCGTTGCCCGAGGTGGTCGTGCCGCGGGAGGAGTTGTCTCAGCAGGACCGGGTGGGGATGCTGCTGCGGTACACCGACCCAGGGGTGCCGCTGTGACACCCCGTCGCCCGGCCGGGACCGCGGGGCGGGTTCTGCTCACTGCCGGGAAGAGCTGGTCAGGCATGTCTGAAGGGCCAGTGGTGGTGGCGACCGACGGCTCGGCCGGGGCGGCACGCGCGGTGCTGTGGGCGGCGCGGGAAGCCGCTCTCCGGCGTCAGCTCCACATCGTGTGCGCCGTCGACCTCGACCTGGCGGAGCGCCTGTCCACCGAAACCGCCCGGCGGGTCCGCGAGGCCGCCCGGTCTCTGGTGGCCGAGGCGGCGGTCGCAGCCTCCGGCAGGGCGCCTGACCTGTGGTCACCACGGAGGTCGGCCGGCAACCCGTGGCGGACAGCCTGCTATGGGCCGCATCGACAGTGCCACATGCCGGGAACGCGCCGTGACGATCGTCGTCGGCTCGCGGGGTTGAGCGGTTTCTCCGCGCTGCTGCTCGGCTCGGTCGCGCTGACACTGGCCGGACAGGCAAGGTGCCCGGTAGGCGTCGTGCGTGGTACGGAACGGCCGTCGAGCGGGGTGACCGTGGTGGGCGTACGGGATGAGCGGGACCTCGAGACTGTGCGCTTCGCCGAGGAGACGGCCAGACGGCGGAAGGCGTCCTTCCGTCTGCTGAGCACGTGGACCTACATCCAGTACATTCTGACGGGATGCGATGTCCTCCCCGCCCGGCGTGATCCCGTGACCGCGCTGGCCGCCACGGGTACTGCGCCAAGCCTCCGAAGGTGAGGATCACGCCGAAGGCCGTCGCGGCGTTGACGATCCTGTACGCGGCCCGGGAGGTCTCCAGCGCATCGAGAACCGGCTCGTACTGCTCCAGGTCGGCCACCCATCGCTGGTCGACAGAAGCCATGGAACGGGCGGCGTCGAACGCGGCCTCGGCGCGCTCCAGCTCATCGGACAGGAACATCAGCTGCACGGAGGTGAAGTCGAGCCTGGTCTCACCGAGGCCGGCGGCGCCGTCCACCTTCGCCAGCAGGTCCAGCGTCTTGTCGTCCAGGCCCGTGTAGTGGCGCCACTCCACCGACTCCCGCTCGTCGTGCAGCTCCTTGAGGATGGCCCGGTCGTCCTGGCCCGCGATGGCGTTGTGGGAGAGCTGGAGGGCGATCTGCCGCTGGCGGGGCAACGGTTCGTCCGCCTGCATCCACCAGATCTGCTCAGGCTGGATTCAACGGGGGCAGGCGTGCGGTGGTTGCCGGACAGCACGATCAGCCGTCCGCTGTCGACGTCGGTCCACACCACCGGCGTGGAGGCCAGGCGCCCGTCGCGCCTGATGATCAGGCGGCCGGGCTCGGTGCCGTCTGCCGGGTCGATCACGTCGAGGACAGCACGGGCCCCCTGGCGAGAGTACCGGTCCACCATGTAGCACCACAGCGCCGAGGTCTCACGGTTCCGTAGCGCTGCTAGCGCCTTGTCGAAGTCGGGACGCTTGGCATCCGCCTATAGCCGGAGGCCAGGTCTACCCACACATGACGGACGGTGTAGCCGTTGCGGTCGGCCCAGCGACGCCCGGAGGCCTCCTGCGTGTCGGTGGACTGCTCTCGACGGTGATCGTCCTCCCGCAAGCTCTTGCTCTTTTGCCTCTTGCGCGGGTAGAGGCCTATGAGAAGGCTGACGGCCATCGGGGGTGGTGCTCCTTGGTGCTCGGATCGCGCCGTCCCCCCTTGCTGTACGCGCCCTCTACCCTACGTGCAGGAAGCCTGGGTGGGTGTCCCACCGTCCGGGGACGGCAGGGCGGCGAAGCGGCCGGAGCTGCTGCCGTACGAGGCGCACGAGACTCAGGATCAGGGGCCGCAGGAACACGCATCGTAGGAACAGACGAAAACGGGCGCGGCGCGGCACCGCGTGAACCGACAGTAGAATCAGCTCACGTGACTCCCAAGCCTCGTATCCCCAATGTCCTTGCCGGCCGCTACGCCTCCGCGGAGCTGGCCGTGCTGTGGTCCCCCGAGCAGAAGGTGAAGCTGGAGCGTCAGCTCTGGCTGGCCGTGCTGCGGGCGCAGCGGGACCTCGGGATCGAGGTGCCCGACGCCGCCCTCGCCGATTACGAGCGCGTCCTCGACCAGGTCGACCTGGCGTCGATCGCCGAGCGCGAGAAGGTCACCCGGCACGACGTGAAGGCGCGGATCGAGGAGTTCAACGCCCTCGCCGGTCATGAGCAGGTGCACAAGGGCATGACCTCGCGCGACCTGACGGAGAACGTCGAGCAGCTCCAGATCCGGCTCTCCCTGGAGCTGACGCGCGACCGTACGGTGGCGGTGCTGGCCCGGCTCGGGAAGCTGGCGGGCGAGTACGGCGCGCTGGTCATGGCCGGCCGCTCGCACAATGTGGCCGCGCAGGCCACCACCCTCGGGAAGCGGTTCGCGACCGCGGCCGACGAGCTGCTGGTGGCATACGGCCGGCTGGAGGACCTGCTGGGCCGCTACCCGCTGCGCGGGATCAAGGGCCCGGTCGGCACGGCGCAGGACATGCTCGACCTGCTGGGCGGCGACACCGCGAAGCTGGCCGAGCTGGAGCAGCGGATCGCGGGGCATCTCGGCTTCGGGCGGGCGTTCACCTCCGTGGGCCAGGTGTATCCGCGCTCGCTCGACTACGACGTGGTGACCGCGCTGGTGCAGCTCGCCGCCGCACCGTCCTCCGTCGCGAAGACGATCCGGCTGATGGCCGGGCACGAGCTGGTCACGGAGGGCTTCAAGCCCGGCCAGGTCGGTTCCTCGGCGATGCCGCACAAGATGAACACGCGCTCCTGCGAGCGGGTCAACGGGCTGATGGTGATCCTGCGCGGCTACGCGTCGATGACGGGTGAGCTGGCGGGCGACCAGTGGAACGAGGGGGACGTCTCGTGCTCGGTGGTGCGCCGGGTGGCGCTGCCGGACGCGTTCTTCGCGTTCGACGGGCTGCTGGAGACCTTCCTGACCGTCCTGGACGAGTTCGGCGCGTTCCCCGCCGTGGTGGCGCGCGAGCTGGACCGCTACCTGCCATTCCTGGCGACGACGAAGGTCCTGATGGGCGCGGTACGGGCCGGGGTCGGCCGGGAGGCGGCGCACGAGGTCATCAAGGAGCACGCGGTGGCGTCGGCGCTGGCCATGCGCGAGCAGGGTGCCGAGCGCAACGAACTGCTCGACCGGCTGGCGGCGGACGGACGCATGCCACTCGACCGGGCGGAGCTGGACGCGCTGATGGCCGACAAGCTCTCCTTCACCGGTGCGGCGGAGGAGCAGATCGCGACGGTGGTGGGCCGGATCGAGGAGATCCTGAAGCGGCACCCCGAGGCGGCGAGCTACACACCGGGCTCCATTCTGTGACGTGACGGCCGTACGATCCGCGCTGCGACGGCTGTGACAGCCGTACGATCCGCTCCTGGCCGGAGCCTGAGGCTCCGGCCCCGGAACCCCGGGCCCTGAACCGCCCGTGAAACCGCTCGTGACCACGTCCTGCCCGACGTGGTCACGGGCGGTTCTCGTCCGCCCGTCCGGTTCCCCGTCGTTCAGTCCAGGTCGGACAGGTCGAGCACGAACCGGTAGCGGACGTCGTTGCGCCGGAGCCGGTCGAGGGCCTCGTTCACGCGCGCCGACGGCAGCAGTTCGATGTCGGCGGTGACGCCGTGCTCGGCGCAGAAGTCCAGCATGGCGGCGGTGGCGGGGACGCCGCCGCTCCCCGCGGAGCTGAGTTTCTTGCGCCCCACGAGCAGGTCCATGGTGTCCACGGTGACGGGGCCGAGGTGCCCGAGGTGGCTGAGCGTCCCGTCCATCGCGACCAGGCCCAGGTACGCGCCCACGTCGTGCGGGGCGGAGATGGTGTCGATGAGGACGTCGAACCGGTCGCGGGCCGCCGCCATCTGCTCCGGGTCCGTCGAGACGACGAGCCCGTGGGCGCCGAGCCGGCGGGCGTCGTCGGCCTTGTCCGGTGAGCGGCTGATGACGGAGGTGTCGGCGCCGAGCGCCACGGCCATCTTGACCGCGAGATGGCCGAGACCGCCCAGGCCCGCCACGGCGACCCGGCTCCCGGGCCCCACCTCCAGGGCGTGCAGCGGCTCCCAGACGGTGATCCCGGCGCAGAGCAGCGGCGCCGCGGCGGCCGGGTCCAGCCCGGCGGGCAGCGGGTGGGCGAACCGGTCACGTACGACGTACTCGCGGGAGTAGCCCCCCAGCGTGGTCGATCCGTCGTGCCGGTCCGCGCCGCCGTAGGTCAGGGTCGGAAAGGCATGGCAGAAGTTTTCCTGGCCGGCCCGGCACATGGCGCACGTGCCGCACGAATCGACGATGTTGCCCACCGCCACCGGGTCGCCGACGGCGAAGCGGGTGACCTCGGGCCCGGTCGCGGTGATCGTGCCCGTGAACTCGTGCCCCGGCACCAGCGGCGGGCTCCCCACGCCGTCCCGGGCGTGGAGGGCGTGCAGATCGGAGTGGCAGACGCCGCAGTAGTCCACGCGGATCGCGAGGTCGTCCGGGCGCAGCTCCCTCCGTTCCAGCGGTGCTCGTCGCAGTGTCGTCGCCTTCGCCGGGCCCTCCGCCTGCCAGCCAACGGTGGTTCTCATGTCCCTCACTTCCCAGACAGACTGTTCGGTCTATTTGAAAGTAGGCACAGCAGGGAGCAGAAAGCAAACCAACTGTTCTGTCTGCTACGGTTCCGGTATGAGCGATCGGCCCCTGACCACGCGCGGAGCCGCGACGTACCAGCGCATCCTCGACGTGGCGACCGAGGAGTTCGCCGCGTACGGGATCGCCGGGGCGCGCGTCGAGCGGATCGTGGCCGCGGCACGCACCAACAAGGCGCAGTTGTACGCCTACTTCGGCAGCAAGGAAGGGCTCTTCGACGCCATCTTCCTCAGCTCCCTGGAGCGGATCGTGAACGTCGTCCCGATCGACGCCACGGACCTGGCGGACTGGGCCGTACGCCTCTACGACGAGTACCTCCGCCGCCCCGATCTCATCCGCCTGGCCACCTGGGTACGCCTGGAGCGGCGTCCGGCGGGCCACCTGGTCGAGGGACCCGACCGGCTCGATGACGGCAAGCTGGGCGCGATCACCCGGGCACAGGCCGCCGGCCTGGTACGCGAGGGCGACCCGTTCGACCTGATGGCGATGGTGATCGCCATGTCGATGGCCTGGTCGCCGGTCAGCAACGTCTACACAGCGACCGCCGAGGAGCCCGCGGAAGTGCATGAGCGACGTCGCGCCCTGCTGCACGAGAGCGTCCGGCGCGCGGTGACCGTCGCGTAGCCGCTCACCTCGACCGTCGCGAGGCGACCCAGGGGCGGGAAGACAACACCGGAGCGGCAACAACCGGAGTGGCAACACCGGGGCAGCACCCTTGCCAATTTTGTGGCAAGCGTTGACAAGTTTGCACAACGGTGACGACCATGCAGCATGTCGTTCACGCACCCTTCTCCCCTTTCTCCGTCGAACCGGTAAACGGAGTACTCCATGGCCCCCACCCTCACCGACGTCGCCAAACGCGCCAACGTCGCCCTGTCCACCGCGTCCCGCGCCTTCAGCGACCCGGACCGGCTCGGACCGCAAACCTTGCGCAAGGTTCTCGCCGTTGCGCAAGAGCTGGGATACGAACCGAACGGATCGCGGGTCGCCGAGCCCGCCGCCGACGGGGAGACCGCCACGGTGGCCGTCGTGGTCCCCGATATCGCCAACCCCGTGTTCGGTGCCTTCGTGAAGGCCGCCCAGGGTGAGGGGTGGCACCGCAGGCAGACCGTCGTGCTCGCCGACACCGATCTCAACCCGGACCGCGAACGCGAGGTGATCGCCCATCTGCGGGACCAGGCCGACGGGCTCGTCGTGGTGTCGTCACGGCTGGACGCCGACGAGATCCTCGGCATCTGCGGCCGTACGCCCGCCGTGCTGGTCAACCGGGAGACGACCGGCGCGGACTGTGTGCTCACCGACGCCGCGCACGGGCTGCGCCAGGCCGTCGACTACCTCGCCGCCCTCGGCCACCGGCGGATCGCATACGTCCAGGGCATGCAGCGCTCCTGGTCCAACGCCCAGCGCGTCGAGCTGATCCGCACCGAGGTCGAACGGGCCGGTCTGGAGCTGGAGTTGCTGGGGTGGCAGTCCGAGACGGTGGCGGGCGGGACCGCCGCGGCGGCCAGTGTGATGGCCTCCGGGGCGTCTGCGGTGATCACCCACAACGACCTGGTCGCGCTCGGTGTGATCGCGGGTGCCCGCGCGCTGGGGATCGGTGTGCCGGAGGACCTCAGTGTGATCGGGGTCGACGACATCCCGTTCGCCGAGGTGTCCCAGCCCTCCCTCACCAGCATCGCCGTCCCCATGGCGAAGGCGGGTTCCCTCGCCATGGACCTGCTCGGCCAGGTGCTCGCCGGTGACCGCCACACCCCCCGCACGCTCCGGTTGCCGACCCAGCTCATCGTCCGCGGTTCGAGCGGCCCGGCCCTCACCCACAGCGGTCCGGCCCGCACCCACGACGCCGGGCTCCACACCACCGCGGGGCGAGCCACGAAGGACGCGTCATGACACTCACCGTGATCGTCGCCGACTCCAACCTCCGTCCCCTGCGCGCCGAGTTCGAGGCCGCGCTCCCCGCGGGTACGGCCGTACGCTGGCCCGACCCGCGGGACACCGCCGCCGTCGGAACCGCCCTGGCCGACGCCGACGTCCTCGTCTCCGGCGAGTGCACCGCCGCCATGGCCGCCGCGGCCCCCGGGCTGCGTCTGGTGCACGCCGCGGGCGCCGGCACGGAGCGCATCGAGACCGGCGCGCTCGCCGCCGGTACCGTCGTGGCCAACACCTTCCACCACGAGAACTCCATGGCGGAGTACGCGGTCTCGGCGGCGGTCCTGCTGCGCCGGGGCTTCCTGCGCCAGCACGAGGCACTGCGCCGCGGCGAGTGGGACTCCCCCGTGTACGACGCCCGCGCGCCCTGGGTGGACAGCCTGGGCGCGGCGACGGTCGGCTTCGTGGGCTTCGGCCATATCGGCGCCCGTAGCTGGGAGCTGTTCCGGGCGTTCGGCGCGCGGGGCGTCGCGGTCACCCGGCGCGGCGACGTCGACGCGGCGGCGCACCGGCTGGAGTGGTCGGGGACGGTGGACGATCTCGGCACCCTGCTGGAGACGTCGGACGTCGTGGTGGTCTCGGCGCCGCTCAGCGCGGCGACGACCGGGCTGATCGGTCCGGCCGAGTTCGCCCGGATGCGCTCCTCGGCCGTCCTGGTCAACGTGGGCCGCGGCCCCGTCGTGGACGAGGACGCCCTGTTCCACGCGCTGAGCACACGGGCCATCGGCGGCGCCGCACTCGACGTCTGGTACCGGTACCCGTCCGACGGCCACTCCGGCGCGCCCGGCACACACCCCTTCGAAACGCTGGACAACGTACTGATGACTCCCCACTCCTCGGGCCTCACCCGCGAGACCTTCGCACGCAGGGCCGCCGACATCGCCGCCAACATCGGCCGGCTCGCCGCGGGCGAACAGCTCCACAACGTCGTGGCGGTGGCCCGATGACCAGGACCGACACCATCGCCGCCGTGGACGTGCTCGTCACCAGCCCCGGCCGTAACTTCGTCACCCTCAAGATCACCACGGCGGAGGGGCTCGTGGGCTGGGGCGACGCCACCCTCAACGGGCGTGAGCTGGCCGTCGCCTCGTATCTGCGCGACCATGTCGCTCCGCTCCTCATCGGCCGGGACCCGGCGCGGATCGAGGACACCTGGCAGTACCTCTACCGCGGCGTCTACTGGCGGCGCGGTCCGGTGACGATGACGTCCATCGGCGCGGTGGACCTCGCGCTCTGGGACATCAAGGGCAAGGCCACCGGGCAGCCGGTGTACCAGCTCCTCGGCGGCGCGGTCCGCGACCGCGTCCTCACCTACACCCACGCCTCCGGCTGGGACGTGCCCGAACTGCTCGACGCCATCGACGCCCAGCGCGACCGGGGCTTCCTCGCCGTACGGGCGCAGAGCGGTGTGCCGGGTCATGACATGGTGTACGGGGTGACGCGGGGCGGCGCCGGATACGAGCCCGCCGGACGGGGCGCGGCACCGGTGGAGGAGGTCTGGGACACGGAGTCCTACCTGCGACACGCCCCCGGTGTCCTCGCGGCGGCCCGCGCGCACGTCGGCCCGGAGCTGAAACTGCTGCACGACGTGCACCACCGGCTGACGCCCGGCCAGGCGGCCAGACTGGGACAGCGGCTGGACGACGTCGACCTGTTCTGGCTGGAGGACGTCACTCCGGCGGAGAACCAGGAGGTGCTGCGGCACGTCCGGCGGCACACCACCGTGCCACTCGCCATCGGCGAGGTGTTCAACACCGTGTGGGAGTGCCAGTCACTGATCACCGAGCAGCTCATCGACTACGTACGGACGTGTGTCACGCACGCGGGCGGCATCAGCCACCTCCGGCGGATCGCCGCGCTCGCCGAGATCTGGCAGGTCAAGCTCGGCCCGCACGGCCCCTCCGACGTGTCGCCGATCGCGCTCGGCGCGTCCCTCCATGTCGGCCTCTCCACACCGAACTTCGCCATCCAGGAGTACATGGGGTACGAGCCGCTCGTCCACGAGGTGTTCCGGCACGCGTGGAGTTACGAGGACGGACATCTGCACCCCGGGGAGCAGCCCGGTATCGGGATCGAGGTCGACGAGGAGCTGGCCGCCCGATTCCCCTACGAACCGGCCTACTTGCCGATCGCGCGCCGCCGCGACGGCTCGATGACGGACTGGTGACCGGTGATGACCACATCACTCCCCCGGCTCGGTGCCGGAACCGTCGCGGCGAAGCCGCCGGCCGAGACCGGCCTCGTCCATCTCGGGCTCGGCAACTTCCACCGCGCCCACCAGGCCGTGCACACGGCCGCCGCGCTGGCGCACACCGAGGGGCCGTGGGGCATCCTCGGGGTGGCGAGCCGGTCGGCCGGGGTGGCCCGGGCCCTGCGGGAGCAGGACATGCGGTACGCGGTCGTGGAGATCTCCCCGGAACACACCGAGGTGACCGTCCCGTCGGTGCACACCGGGGCGCTGGTGGCCGCCGCGCAGCCGGACGAGGTGCTCGACGCGCTGGCCGCGCCCGGCACCGCCGTCATCACGATGACGGTCACGGAGCACGGCTACACGTTCTCGCCGCGTACCCACGGCCTCGACTTCGACGCCCCCGCCGTACGGTCGGATCTGCGCGGTGACACGCCACCGCGCACCACCATCGGGCAGATCGTCCGCGGGCTGCAGCGCAGGCAGCGTACGCATGCCGCTCCGGTGACGGTGCTGAGCTGCGACAACCTGGTGGCCAACGGCGCGCAGACCGAGCGCCTGGTGCACGAGTTCGCCCAGGCACTGCCCGCCGCCGAGCGGGACGCGCTGACGCCGTGGCTGGAGCGTTCGGTGACGTTCCCCAGCTCGATGGTGGACCGGATCGTCCCCGCGACGACCGATGCCTACCGGGAGGCGGTCGCCGCCCGGCTCGGGGTGCGCGACGCGGTACCGGTGCCGGCGGAACCGTTCTCCATGTGGGTGATGGAGGACCGGTTCGCCGCCGGGCGACCGCGCTGGGAGCACGGCGGGGCGCTCTTCACGGCGGACGTCGAGCCGTACGAACTGCTCAAGCTCCGGCTGCTCAACGGCACGCACTCGCTCATCGCGTATCTGGGCGCGCTGGACGGGCGGGCGACCATCCCGGAGTCGGTGGGCCGGCCGTTCGTCGCGGAGGCCGCGCGGGGGGTGCTGCGCGGCGAGTACCTGCCGAGCCTCACCGTGCCCGACGACATCGATCTGGACGCGTACGTCGGGCAGCTCTTCGAACGCTGGGCCAACACGGCGCTGGGCCACCGCACCCAGCAGGTCGGGTCCGACGGCTCGGTGAAGCTGCGGCAGCGGGTGCCTGAGCCGGCGCTGCTGCACCTGCGTGCCGGGCGCATGCCGCACCGGCTGGCGCTGACCGTGGCCGCGTACCTGTGCTGCGTCGCCCCGCCCGAGGGGTTCTCGCCCGGCCCGCACGCCGCCGCGATGGTGGATCCGGCGCGCGGGACGCTGGCGGCGATCGCGGCACGCTCGGCCACGGCGCCCGCGGGCTCCGGGGCGTCGCGTGCCGCGTTCGTCGAAGCCGTGCTGGACAGCGGGCTGCTCGGCGACGGGCTGACCGAGTACCCGTCGTTCGGCGGCCGGATCGCCGAACTCATCGATGTCATCGTCCGGTTCGGACCGGGCGCGGCGGCCGCCGAGGCCGCGCGCGCCGCGGAGTGCGAGCCGCAGCCGACAGGCTGAGCCCGGGGGCGACATCCTTCCCCGGCCCCCGGCCCGACACCGTTTCCGACCGTTCCCGTGCCCTGTCGGCGGACCACCGCTCCCTCGTCCCCCTCCCCCTCCCCCTCCCTCTTCCCCTTTCCCCTCCCGGGTTTCCCGGTCCCCGCTCACAAGGATGTGAGAGACGTGCGAGACGTCAGAGAAGTGTTCCCTCCCGATTCGACCCGCGCCGCCGTCCTGTACGGCCCGGGCGACCTGCGCGTCGAAGACCGCCCGCTGCGGCCGCTCGGCCCCGACGACGTCCTCGTCACGGTCGACGCCGTCGGTGTCTGCGGCTCGGACATGCACTACTTCACCAGCGGCCGCAACGGCCGGAACGAACTGCGCCGGCCGACGGTGCTCGGCCACGAGGCGTCCGGCGTCATCAGCGCCAAGGGCTCCGCCGTCGCGCTGGACGTGGGCACCCGGGTCGCGGTGGAGCCGGCCGTGGGCTGCGGCTCGTGCCCGACCTGCCGCTCCGGGCGCTACAACCTCTGCCCGGTGGGCACCTGTCTCGGCTCCCCGCCGACCGACGGGACCTTCGCCGAACACATCGTCACCACCGCGCGCGCCGTCCATCCGCTGCCCGACGCGATCCCCCTGGAGGTCGGCTCGCTGGTCGAGCCGCTGGCCGTCGCGGTGTGGGCGGTGCGGCGCGCCGGTGTCGAGTTCGGCGACCGTGTGCTGGTCACCGGGGCGGGGCCGATCGGCATCCTCGTCGCGCAGGTGGCGCGTGCCGCGGGGGCGAGCGAGGTGATCGTCACCGATGTCAACGACGCGCGG
Organism: Streptomyces sp. NPDC088124; assembly: GCF_040685895.1. NCBI lineage: Bacteria > Bacillati > Actinomycetota > Actinomycetes > Kitasatosporales > Streptomycetaceae > Streptomyces > Streptomyces sp. NPDC088124. Next base: position 28,724 of record NZ_JBFBJB010000051.1, read on the forward strand.
CTCGCGCAGGCGCTCAAGCTGGGCGCGAGCTCCGTCGTCAACACGGCGGAACAGGAGCTCGACCTGACCGGTGCCGACCGACTGCTGGAGTGCTCGGCCCATCCGGCCGCGCTCCGGCAGGGGCTCGCGACCCTGCGCCCCGCGGGCCGGGCTATCGTCGTCGGGCAGGCCCCGCCCAGCGTGGACGGGCTGCCGCTGGCGCATCTCCAGCGCTGGGAGATCGAGCTGTCCACCGCGTTCCGCTCCGCCCACGCCTTCCCCACCGCCATCGCGCTGGTGGCCGAGGGACGCGTCGATCTCGCGGGCGTCCTGACCGGACGGTTCCCGCTCGACCGGGCGGTGGACGCGCTGCGGGCCCCGGGGAACGACCCGGCCCACCTCAAGGTCGTCGTACGCCCCGGCGACAGCACCGCCTGACACACGCCGGGCACACGGACGGACCCCGCGGCGACCCTGCGGCGACCCCGCGGGGCCGCAACACCTCGTACCGCGCACCCCAGTTACCACCCCAACACACCCCCGCACACCTCAACGCACCTCAACACACCTTCACACACCCCTTTTGACCAGCTTTGCTCCACCAGTTCCGCTCCGCTCCGGAACTTCGATCCGTTCAAGGAGGCATGGATCATGGACCACACCACACCTGCCGTGACACCCCCGTCCCCGCCGGCCACGACCCCGTCCGGGGAACCGACGCCGGACCCCGCCGCGGTACGCCGCGCGGCCTGGGCCGGCCTGATCGGCACCGCGCTCGAACAGTACGACTTCGTCATCTACGGGACCGCCTCGGCGCTGATCTTCAGCGAGCTGTTCTTCCCCAACGTCTCGGCGTCCGTGGGCATCCTCGCCAGCTTCAGCACGTACGCGGTCGGCTTCGCCGCCCGGCCGCTCGGCGGGCTCTTCTTCTCCCGGTACGGGGACCGGCTCGGCCGTAAGTGGATCCTGGTCGCGACGCTCCTCCTGATGGGCGGCTCCACGCTCGCCATCGGGCTGTTGCCGACGTACGGACAGGTCGGCCTGCTCGCCCCGATCCTGCTGCTGATCTGCCGCATGGGCCAGGGCTTCGGCGCCGGCGCCGAGCAGTCGGGCGCCGCCGCCCTGCTCACCGAGACAGCCGCCAAGGGGCGCAGGGGCAGGCTCTCGTCGCTGGTCATGACCGGCGCGGCGCTGGGTACGGCCCTCGGCGCCGTCGCCTGGATCCTCGCCCAGCGCCTCTCCGACGAGGCCCTGATGTCCTGGGGCTGGCGGCTGGTCTTCGGATCGAGTCTCGTCGTGACCGTGGCCGCCATGATCATCCGGCGGAAACTCAACGAGAGCCCCGTCTTCAAGGATCTCAAGGAACAGCAGGCGCAGGAGCAGGAGCGGCGGGAGAAGGCCGCGTCACCGGTGCGGGAGGTCCTCACACAGGGCCGCAGGCCGATGCTCCTGGTGCTCTTCATGAACTTCGGGATCAGCACGCAGTCCTACACGTACCAGGTCTTCATGGCCTCCTACCTGGTGACGACCGTGGGCGTGCCGAAGGACTTCGTACCGGAGGTGCTGCTGCTCGGCGCCATCTGCGGCGGTATCGCGGCGATCTGTTTCGGCACCCTCTCGGACCGGTTCGGGCGCAGGCCGGTGTACACGCTGATCCTGAGCGCCCTGATCCTGCTCCCCGCACCCACCTTCGTCGCGCTGAACTCGGGGTCCAAGGTCGCTATCACCGTGGCGATCATCGTCGGCTTCATCCTGGCCTGCCAGGGCGCGGTCGGTGTGCAGATGAGCTTCTTCCCCGAGCTGTTCGGGAACCGCTACCGGTACGCGGGGGTCACCCTGGGCCGGGAGTTCTCCTCCGTGATCGGCGGCGGGGTCGCGCCGCTGATCTGCACCGCGCTGGTCACCGCGTTCTCGGGCTCCTGGATCCCCGTCGCCGTCTACATGATGCTGGTCACGACCGTGAGCCTCATCGCCACCCGGATGGCGCCGGAGACCCGTGACCGCGATCTGACACTGCCGTACGACAGCACGGATCCTGGACACGTACACGCCCGGCGGGAGCGAGTGCCGGACCGGTCCGATGAGCGGATGGAGAAGGTCGGCGACTGACCGCCGCGGCGGGCGGCCGGGATTCGGCCCGTCCCGGGCAGCGTGGTGCGCTCCGCACCGCGCTGCCCGCTTCCGCGTCGGGGCGCGCCCGCCCGGGCGGCGGCCGGGTCCGCCCGCGTACGCCCCGTGCACACCACTCGCCGGGCCGTCGGGCACCGAGTACGATCCGCCACACACGCGCACGAGCTGGAGGAGTACCGTGGGGCGGCTGACCGGCGGAGATCCGTCCCTGCTGCGGAGGATCAACTCCGCGGTGGTACTGCACACCCTGCGGGACGCGGGCTCGCTCACCCTCACGGACATCACGAGGATCACCGGTCTGTCCCGGCCGACGGTCGAAGGTGTGGTGGAGGGGCTGATCGAGGCCGGGCTGGTCGCCGGGTCGGCCCCGGAGGAGGGCGAGACCCGCAGACAGGGCCGCCCGGCGCGGCGGTTCCGGTTCCGCGCCGAGGCCGGGCATCTGCTGGGCATCGAGATCGGGCCGCACCGGGTGGCGGCCATGGTCGCCGGCCTGGACGGCGAGATCATCGGCGCCGGGTCCCGGGAGGTCTCGGCGAAGGCGGACGCGGACGAGCGGCTGGGGGGCGTCCACCTGGTCACCGACGAGGTGCTGGCGCGGGCCGGGGTGGCGCGCGGTTCGCTCCGGGCGGTGGGGGTGGGCAGTCCGGGCATCGTCGAGGCCGACGGGACCGTACGGCTCGGCACGGCGCTGCCCCAGTGGACGGGGCTGGCGCTCGGCGAACGGCTGCGGCGCTCGTTCAGCTGCCCGGTGCTGGTGGAGAACGACGCCAACGCGGCGGCCGTCGCCGAGCAGTGGAAGGGCGCGGCCACCGACTCCGACGACATCGTCTTCGTCCTGGCCGGGCTCAGCCCGGGCGCGGGCTCACTGATCGGCGGTCGGCTGCACCGCGGGTTCGGCGGGGCGGCGGGCGAGATCGGCGCGCTGCATCTGCTGGGGCGCGGGGTCACCCCGGAGCGGCTGCTGTCGACGACGGACGAGCCGCTGCATCCGCTGGACGAGCAGGCGGTGGCGCGGGTCTTCGCCGAGGCCCGGCAGGGCGACCCGCGCGCCCAGGAGGCCGTCGAGCGGTTCATCCTGCGGCTCGTGCACGACGTCGCGGCACTGGTGCTCGCGCTCGACCCGGAGCTCGTGGTGATCGGCGGCTGGGCGGCGGGACTCGACGGCGTACTGGACCCGCTCCGCGACGAACTGGCCCGCTACTGCCTGCGCCCGCCCCGGGTGACGCTCTCCCTGCTCGGCGAGGCGGCGGTGGCCACGGGCGCGCTGCGGCTGGCCATCGACCATGTGGAGGAGCAGCTCTTCGCGGTGGAGAGCACGGTGACGGCCCGCCGCTAGGGACTGTACGTGGCTCGGCTGGCTCAGCTCGGCTCGGCTGGGTTCGGCTCGGCTCGGCTCGGCTGGGTTCGGCTACGACGCCCTGCGCTCCTGCGTCTCGTCGCTGATCTCCAGACCGCCGGAGTCCCCGAAGGTGAGCCGGCAGGTGTCCGCCCGGTACGTGGCCACGGAGACCGCGGCGACCCGGCCCGCCACCACGTAGCGCGTGGTGACCACGAGGACGGGCGCGCCGGGGAGGCGGTCCAGCTCCTTGGCGTCGTCGGCGCGGGCCGAGCCCAGCTCGACCGCCCGTTCCTGGGAGTCGAGTTCCAGGTGCTGGAGTTCCCGCAGGACGGCACGGGCGCGCGCGGGACCCGAGGGGGCGTCGATGGCGGAGAGGCCGGGCACCGAGGCGGACGGCACGTAGATCAGCTCGGCGGCCACGGACTGGCCGTGCGTGACACGGATCCTGCGGACGGTGTGGACCTGATCGCCGTCGTCGGTCTCCAGGAGCCGGGCCACCGCGGCGGGCGCCGCCGCCGGGCCGCAGTCGAGCGGCTGCCAGGCGTCCTCGCCCGCGCCCGGCCAGGCGCGCCGGGGCGTGGAGACGTCGACACCGACACGCGGCGGGGCGACGGTCGTGCCGACGCCGCGACGGCGCTGGAGGCGGCCCTCCAGCTCCAGTTGTTCGAGCGCCTGCCGCAGGGTGGCGCGGGCAACCCCGAAACGGGCGGCGAGTTCACGCTCGTTGGGCAGCACCTCACCGACCACGAAGTCGGAGTCGAGCGCCTCGGCGAGGACGGTCCTGAGATGCCAGTACTTGGGCTCCGGCACCGTTTCGAGCTGCGTGGTCCCCACCCTGATCCTCCGCAATCGCCGGCCGCCCGGCGGGTTTCCGTGCCCTTGTTTATTAAAGGTTCCTCACTAAAAAGCGACCATAAGACGGCCCCACCCCTTGGTCAAGACCAATGGGCATGCCGGTCACGGAAGGAAACGGATCTTTTACCCGGTGTGGAGTCCCGCCTTACACGGCGGGCCGGCCCGCCGTGATGCCGCCGAGCTTGTCGGGGTTGCGGATGATGTTCACGCACTGCACCCGGCCGTCCCTGATCTCCAACTGGAGGACGGAATCGGGCTTTCCGCCGTCCGTGGCCAGGACCGCGACGGCGCCGTTGACCTCGGTGAGGGTGAAGTCGTACAGGGCGAGGCCCGCGGAGATCGCGGCCAGGAAGCGGCCGACCTTGTCGGCGCCCTCCAGGACGCGCGGGGGCGCCAGGGCCTTGCCTCCGCTGTCGCCGACCAGCCGGGCGTCGGGGGCGAGCAGGGCGAGGAGCTTCTCCAGGTCGCCGCCGCCGGCCGCGGCGAGGAACCGCTCGGTGAGATCGCGGCGTTCGGCCGGGTCGACGTCGTAGCGGGGCCTGCGCTCCTCCACGTGGCGGCGGGCCCGGCCCGCGAGCTGCCGTACGGCGGCCTCGCTGCGCTCCAGCGTGGCGGCGATCTCCGCGAACGGGAAGCCGAACGCCTCCCGCAGGACGAACACCGCGCGTTCCAGCGGCGAGAGCGATTCGAGGACGACCAGGACCGCGAGGGAGACGGAGTCGGCGAGCACGGCGCGGTCCGCCGTGTCGGGCAGGGTCGGGCCGAAATCGGTGACGACGGGTTCGGGCAGCCAGGGGCCCACGTACGCCTCGCGCCGCGTGTGGGCCAGGCGCAGCCGGTCGATGGCGAGGCGGGTGGTGATCCGTACGAGGTAGGCGCGCGGCTCGCGGATGTCCGCGCGGTCGGCGGCGCTCCAGCGCAGCCACGCCTCCTGCACGACGTCCTCGGCGTCGGCGTACCGGCCGAGCATGCGGTACGCGACCCCCGTCAGCACCGACCGGTGTGCTTCGAACGCCTCGGTGCTCATGGGGTCGGCTGCCACCGTGCCATCCTACGGTCCGGTTCCCTTGTGCGCGCGGGCGGTTGTTCACCCGAGGTTCGCGCGGTGGCCGTCGCCGGGCATTAGGCATGGCAGGACACTCCGGTCACCACACGACCAGGGTCACCTCTCGCCCAGGAGACGCATCGATGCCGAACGGCCCCCAGAACAGCCAGCTTCCCTCTTCCTCCCCGGCCTCCTCTCCCGCCACCTCCTCCGAGGCCGCGCGCCACCCCGGCCGGCGCGGCGTGCTGCGCGGTTCGCTCGCCGCCTCGGCCGCGCTGGCGCTGCCCGGCGCCGCCGTACTGGGCGGCGCGGCGCCCGCGCAGGCCCTGTCGGGCCGGCCGCGCGCCGACTGGGGCGTACAGGCCGGCGACATCACGACCTCCTCCGGGCTGGTGTGGGTACGGTCGGACCGGCCCGCCCGGATGATCGTGGAGACCTCGGCCACCGAGTCGTTCCGCCGCGCGCACGTCGTGCGCGGTCCGCTGCTGGGCGCCGGCAGCGACTTCACCGGTACGGTCCCGCTGCGCGGGCTCCCGGCGGGCGAGCGGGTCCACTACCGGGTGACGCTCGCGGACCCCGACGACCCGCGCCGTACCGGCGAACCGGTGTACGGCACGTTCCGTACGGCGCCCTCGAAGCGCCGCCAGGACGTGCGCTTCGTCTGGTCGGGCGACATCGCGGGGCAGGGCTGGGGGATCAACCCGGACCTCGGCGGCTTCACCGTGTACGAGGAGATGCGCCGGCTCGCCCCGGACTTCTTCCTGTCCAGCGGCGACAACATCTACGCGGACGGGGTGATCGAGCCGAGCGTGACGCTGCCCGACGGGCGCCTCTGGCGCAACGTCACCACCGAGGAGAAGGCGAAGGTCGCCGAGACCCTCGCCGGGTACCGGGGCAACTTCCGCTACAACCTGCTGGACCACAACGTCCGGCGCTTCAACTCCGAGGTACCCTCCATCACCCAGTGGGACGACCACGAGGTGCGCAACAACTGGTACCCGGGCCAGATCCTGGACGACGACCGCTACACCGAGAAGAACGTGGACGTGCTCGCCGGCTACGCGAGCCAGGCGTTCCGCGAGTACTTCCCCATCTCGACGCTGCACGCGCGCGGTACGGACCGGCGGGTGCACCGGGTGATCAACCACGGTCCGCTGCTGGACGTCTTCGTCCTCGACATGCGGACGTACCGCAACGCCAACTCGCCCGGCCGGCAGTCCGACGACACCACCGGCATCCTCGGCGCGGAGCAGCTCCAGTGGCTCAAGCGCGAGCTGTCGCGCTCGCGCGCGGTGTGGAAGGTCATCGCCGCCGACATGCCGATCGGTCTGGTCGTGCCGGACGGCTCGGCGAACATCGAGGCGGTCGCGCAGGGCGACCCGGGCGCGCCGCTCGGCCGGGAGCTCCAGGTCGCCGATCTGCTGCGGTACATCAAGCACCGGCGGATCACGGGCACCCTGTGGCTGACGGCGGACGTGCACCACACCTCGGCGCAGCACTACCTGCCGGAGCGGGCCGCCTTCAAGGACTTCGAGCCCTTCTGGGAGTTCGTCACGGGCCCCATCGCGGCGGGTCAGTTCCCGGCCAGCGCGCTGGACGGGACCTTCGGCCCGGACCGGGTCTTCGTCAAGGCGCCGTCGGGCGCGAACCTCTCTCCGATGGAGACGCCTCCGCTCTTCGGCGAGGTGGAGATCGACGGCGCCAGTGGGGAGTTGACGGTGCGGCTGCGGGAGCAGGGCGGCACGGTGCTGTTCACGAAGGTGCTCCAGCCGGGCAAGGTCGGCCAGTAAATCCGGTCGGAGAGCGGGGTTTTCCCAGCTCAGGCTGATTGTCAGTGGTCGCGTCTACGGTTTTTCCCATGACGCGATCCACACAGGCTCTGGCCTATTCCCGTCCGTCCGCCCTGGCACACACCCGGGGCGGACGGCTGCTCGGCCTGGAGACGTCGGGCGGGCTCACTCCGGCCGGCGCCGAGGCGCATCCGCGCTTCTTCTCCGGGTTCCTGTCCTCGCCGCGGGCGGCGGCGCGCGGCCTGCTGGCCGTCGCGGACGTGGCGGGGGCGCGGTACCACCAGCGGGTGCCGGGGGCCTCGCTGGACCCGGTGGTGACGGGGAACGGCGACCGGCTGCGCTTCGAGTCGTTCTCCGGCTGCTGCGGGGTGTACGCGCGGCTGGATGTGCTGGAGGACGGTCTCGACGGGGCGCGGACGGGCCACGGCACGACCAATGTGGATGTGAACAATCCGCTGCGCGAGGCGCTGTCCCGGATGACCGGCGACGATCCGCTGCATCTGCGGGTGGGGCCGGACGAGCTGGCGGTCACGACGGTCGGCGGGGCGGTGGTGGAGAAGAAGGTTCCGCTGCCGGACCGCTGGCTGCGGGGGTTCGCCGAGGCGCAGGTGGTCACCGCCGGTTTCGATCTGCGGGCGGAGCTGACCGGGGCCGAGGCGGTGCGTTTCCTGCGCTCGCTGCCCCGCGGCGGGGGCAGTGCGTCGCGCGGGGCCCTGTGGGTGGTGCCGGCGGGGCGGACCCTGCGGCCGACGACCCGGCCGGTGCCGGGCGCTGTGTGCCTGCCGGGTCCTGAGCGGCTGGCGGCGCTGCAGCGGGTGCTGCGGGACGCGACGGCGCTGCGGGTGTACGGACCGCCGGTGACGGACGGGGCGGCGGTGTCGAGCGCCTGGGAGGCGGTGCTGCCGGGGATGCGGCTGACGCTCACGCTGTCGCCGGAGGCGGCGCGCGGCTTCTCCGGCGAGGGGGGTGTGCTGGAGGCGCTGGCCACCGAGGAGGCGGCCGGGGACGCCGAGTTGGTGTCGGTGCTGCTGGCGTGGGAGCCGCGGATCGATCCGGCGGAGCTGGCGGCGGAGTCGGGGCTGTCGGTGGAGCGGGTGCGGGCCGCGCTCACCCGGCTGGGCACGGCGGGCCGGGTCGGCTACGACGTCGCGGACGCGGCGTACTTCCACCGGGAGCTGCCGTACGACGCGGGGCGCGTGGAGCGGCACAACCCACGGCTGGTCTCGGCGCGCGCCCTGTTCGCCGAGGGGGCGGTGACGCTGGACGACGGGCCGGCCCGGGCCGCGTCGGACGCGCCCGTCTCTTCCGTCTCCTCCACCTCTTCTGTCAGTTCTGTCAGTTCTGTCTCCTCCGTAGCCTCGGGTGAACGCCGGTATCAGGTGCGCGAGTCGGGCGGTGTGCCGAGCTGTACGTGCCGGTGGTGGGCCGACCACCGGGGGCGCCGGGGGCCGTGCAAGCACGCGCTCGCCGTCCGGATGGCGCGTCGCGCGGCCGTGGCGGCCACGGGCGGTGCGCGATGAGCGCGCTGCTCGACGCCGTCCGGGCGGGGCGAGTCGCGGCCGTTCCCGGGCTGGTGAAGCCGCTGACCGCCGTGGAGCGGAAGGCGGAGCTGGCCGCGCTGAAGGCGCTCCGCGCGGAGCTGCGCGACTGGGGATTCCGGCGGTGGCAGGAGCGGCAGCAGGTCGGGTGCGCGCTGGTGGTGGCGGGCGCCGGATGCCTGACGGGCGCGGCGGCCGCGGCGGCCTGGATCAGCGCCCGCGATCTGCGGGTCAGCTCCTCGCTCCCGCACCGGCTGCTGATCGAGGTCCTCGCCGACCGTGACCCGCGGTGGCTGGGCGATGTCGCCCACCGGCTCGCGGACCGGGCGTCGACGGCCGCGCTGGACTACCGGCTGATCACGGAGCTGGTCCGCCTGGCGGGGTGCCAGGTGCCGACCACGGACGGCTATGTGCACGGCTGGGCGGCGGCGCTGCCCTCGCACGGCGAGCTGCTCCCCGCGCTGCGCGCGGACCCCGACGTACGGATCATGGTGCCGCGGCTGTTCGAGACGGCCGAGCTGTCCGGGCCGCTCGCCTGGCAGAACGATCCGGACGAGGCACACCACTGGCCTTCGGTGCTCGCCGTCCTCGCGGACGAGGGGGTGGTGGAGCGTCGGGTGCTGGTGGACGCCACGGTGGCGCGGCTGCTGCGCGGCGGGCGGCCGGGCGCGCTGACGTTCTTCCTGCGTCTGCTGCGCCGGCTGACGCTGACGGCGGAGGAGGAGCGGGACCGTACCGCCGACTGGACCGGCATGGCGGCGGACGGTCCGGTGGCCGTGGCGGGGCACGCCCAGGAGGTGCTGGGCCGGCTCGCGCTCTCCGGCGCGCTGCCCGTACGGAGCCTCGCGGACCTCTCGGCCTCGATGCTCTTCCGGCCGGAGAAGAAGCTGGTGCGGGCGCAGTTGGTGCTGCTGGGCAAGGTGCTGCGGGCCGACGCCGGCGCGGCGGGCGAGCTGCTGCCGGTGGTCGCGGAGGCGTTCGGGCACGAGGACACCGATGTCCAGGAGCGGGCGCTGAAGCTGGTGGCCCGGCATCTCCCGGCCCTGGACGCGGACCGGCGCCCCGAGGTGGCGGGGGCGGCGGCGCTGCTGAGTCCGGTCCACCACTCCCGGGCGGGCGAGATCTTCGGTGACATTCCGTCGGCGGGCGCGGCGCCGTACGTGGAGATCCTGCCGCCCGTCCCGGAGCGGGTGGCGCTGGCGCCCGCCCCGGCGGATCTGGCCGAACTGGTCGAGGAAGTGGCGGCGTTGATCGCGACGCCCGGTGAGATGCCGGCGTTCGAGCGGGCGCTGGACGGCCTGGTCAGACACGCGTACCGGGACCGGGTGGCGCTGGTGGGCGCGCTGCGCCCGGCGCTCGCGGGGTGCTGGTGGCTGGAGGACGAGGACCGCCGGGACCGCGACCAGTGGTTCACGCGGAACATCTGCGATCTGGAGGTGGTGGCCGCCGCGCTGCTCGACCGGGTGTCCACGCGGACGCTGCACGCCTCGTCCAACCAGGGGAAGGCCGGCCGGTCGTGTGCGCACTCCCCGCTCGTCGGGGTGATCGACGCCCGGCTGCGGGAGGCGGCGTATCTGGTGCACGCGGAGCCGCCGCCCTTCCTGCTCGCCACCCCGGGCTGGGAGACGGGAGCGCTGGACGCCGGGGTTCTCGTCGAGCGGCTGCGGGAGTACCGACGGCTGGGTGCGACACCGGGGCCGGCCGATTTCGCCCAGGCGCTGCTGCGGGTGGACCGGGGCGATGATCCGGCGGCGGTGCGCGCGGCGGTGGAGCTCGGCACGCCGGAGGCGGACCGACTCGTCGCCTGGCTCACGGCGGACGGCGCCCCCGTACCGGCGCTGCGGCCGATGGCGGAGCCGCCCCGGCCCGCGGAGGTCGCGGGGACCGTGTGGCCAAGCCGGACGAGGAGGGAGCCCGATAAGACCGAGACCACCGAGAAGACCGAGCGGGAGGAGCTGTCGTCCGTGTGGCGGAAGTTCCCCGAGTCGTTCCACTGGCTCGGCCGCCCGGCGCCGCGGACGGTGCAGGCCTGCTACCACTGGAACGGGATGCGGGGCAGCCACTGGACAGCGGTCCTGCCGCAGGACCGGGAGGCGCTGGCCGCCCGGCTGCTCACCGAGTCCGCGTCGAGCGCGCGGGACGATCAGCGGGGCGGGAACTGGTGGCTGCCCCTGCTCGCCGAGATCGGGGGGCCGGTGGGCCGGTGTCTGCACCGGGGGCTGGCGTACGGGCTGGGCGCCCGGCATCCGCAGGACCGGCTGTCGGCCGTGGACGCTCTGCTGGTGCTCGCGGCCCGGGGCGAGCTGTCCGGGCCGATGCTGGGCGAGGAGCTGGCCGCGCTGGTGATCTCCACGGACATGAAGATCAACCGGCTGGCCGACGCGGCCCGTACGGCGGCCGCGACCGGTGCGTACGGAACGGTCGCCTCGGTGCTGCTGCCGGCCCTGCCCGCCCTGATGGCCCCGGAGCCGGCGGCGCCGGGTGGCGGCTCGCGCACCGCGGCGGCGCTCCCCGGGCTCGGGGAGATACTGTCCGTGGCCGCCGACTGCGTGGAGCGCGGCGGGGGCTCCGAGGAGATACCGGGGCTGGCGGAGCTCGCCGGACGCCGGGGCACCTCACAGGTGATCACACAAGCCTCCCGGCTTCTGATCGCGATCCGCCAGGGAAGCGATCACTCCGCGCCATAAATGGCCGAAGATAGCCCAAAAGGGAACAGATCCAGCCTTAACCCATCAGTCACAAACCGTTCGTGATCACGCAACACCGTTCGGTCAGAGTGAGGTCATGACCAATGTGACTTCCGCGAAGAGTGCCCGCCGCCCCCACCACTGGCGGCGGGATCTCGTCGAGCTGGCCGCCCTGTTCACCGCGGTGGCGGTCGCCGACGCGCTGGCGAACTTGATCGCGCACGGACCCGACGGCGGGTTCCTGCTGGTCGCCTCGGCCGTGGCGCTGATCGCCACGGCCGCGTTCCACACCTGGTGGGCACGGCGGCACGGGCACGGGCACGCACCACCCGCGTCCGGCGGAGACGGGCCGTCCGCCTCCGCCCCGGCCACGGCACCGGACGTATCGGAGAGCATGGGACGGGAGGGGGCGGAACGGGAGGAGACGACCCTGTGGCGGATGCGGACGACCGTGAAGGACGAACCGGGCAGCCTGGCCGCGCTGTGCGTCACCTTCGCGACGCACCGGGTGGACATCCTCACCCTGGGGACCCATCCGCTGGCCGACGGCACGGTCGACGAATTCCTGCTGCGCGCCCCGGCGTCGCTCCAGGCGAAGGACCTCGTCCGTGAGGTCTCGGCCGCGGGCGGCACCGCCACCTGGGTCGAGCGGGCCGATGCGCACGATCTGGTGGACACCCCCACCCGGGTGCTCGGCCTCGCCACGCGCACGGCGCTGGACGGGGCCGAACTCCCGCTCGCGCTCCGTCAGTTGCTGGGACGGTGCACCATCCACTCCCGGCCCGCCGGATCCACCGGCGGACGGGCGGCCGGCGGCGACGGCGGCCCGGAGGACGAGTGCGAGGGCATCGACGGACAGGACGGTACGGAGATGCGGCTGCGGGACCCGCACGGCGGCAGCATCACCATAGAGCGCCCGTATCTCCCCTTCACCCCCACCGAGTTCGCCCGCGCCCACGCGCTGGTGGAGCTGGACACCCGGCTCGGCCCGCGCATCCCCCGCAGCCAGGACGTGCTCACCCTCCCCGAGGGCGAGGAGATCACCGTCCGCCGGGCCGACATCGCCGACCTCGACGCCGCGCTCGCCATGCACAGCCGCTGCACGCCGCGCACGCTGGGCCTGCGCTACCACGGCCCGGTGGGCGACGCCGACCGCTATCTGACGCACCTGCTCAGCCCGCGCTTCGGACGGACGCTCGCCGTCCAGACCGCCTCGGGACGACTCGTCGCGCTCGGCCATCTCCTCTGGGACGGCGACGAGACCGAGGTCGCGCTGATCGTCGAGGACACCTGGCAGCGGCGCGGCATCGGCTCCGAACTGCTGCGCCGGCTCGTCGCGCTGGCCGTCGAGGCCCGCTCGGGCAGCGTGTACGCGGTGACCCAGGCCTCCAACACGGGCATGGTCGCGGCCATGCGCGACCTCGGGCTGCCGCTGGACTACCAGATCGACGAGGGCACGCTCGTGATCACGGCCCGGCTGGAGCACGCCGCCCCGGGCGGGTCGCCCCGTCCGTCGTACAACGATTCCGGCCTGTTCGACCGGACCACTCCGTGACGCCCGCCGGGCGGCGGCCAGTCGCCCGGCGGCGCGCGCGAGTGTCGGGATCCGGCCAAAGTCGGTCCGGGGCCGCGGGCACCGCTCCCCCTCGGTTCTGGGCCCGGGTCCGTCCGTAACGGGCGGAATTGACCGGCCGTTTCGCCGCATGGAGAAGGCTGGATTCCGGTGTTCGTCGTGGCCTGCCCGCGCCGTCCCGGGGCGTACGACGCGGGCGGTGCCGGGCGGCCCGTCTCACGCCATCCCATCTGATCAGCCATTCCAACCGTGCACCGGAGAAGGTGAAGTGACGCGGCCGTCCGGGTCGGAGAGGATGGCGGCATGTCAGACACAGCCGGCAGCGCGCTGCCCCGCCAGGTCGCCGACGCCTACGTCGACGCGCTCATCGAACTCGATCCGATCACCGGGACCTATCTCGGCGTGGCGGAATCCTCCCGCCGCCTCCCCGACTTCTCCCCTGCCGGTCAGCAGGCCCGCGCCGATCTCGCCCGGGCCACGCTCGCCCGGCTCGACGAGGCCGAGACCCTGCCGGGCGCCGACAGCGACGCCGAGCGGCGCTGCGGCCGGCTGCTGCGCGAGCGGCTCACCGCGTTCCTCGCCGTCCACGACACGGACGAGGGGCTGCGCGAGGTCAGCAATCTCCACTCCGCCCCGCACTTCATCCGCAACGCCTTCAGCGTGACCCCCGCGGAGACCGAGTCGGACTGGGCGGCGCTCGCCGCGCGGATGCGTGCCGTGCCCGCCGCGCTGGAGGGGTACCGCGCGTCGCTGGCGCTGGGCATCGAGCGCAAGCTGCCGGCCGGGCCGCGCGCGACAGCGACCTTCGTCGAACAGCTCACGGAGTGGGCGGGTACGGACCGGGGCTGGTTCGAGGAGTTCGCCGCGGCCGGCCCCGACTCGCTCCGCGCGGAACTGGACGGCGCCGCCCACGCGGCGACCGCCGCCGTGGCGGAACTGCGCGACTGGATGCGTGAGGTGTACGCCCCGGCCGTCGAGGACGCGCCCGACACCGTGGGCCGGGAGCGCTACGCCCGCTGGGCGCGCTACTACAACGGTACGGACCTGGACCTGGACGAGGCGTACGCGTACGGCTGGTCGGAGTACCACCGGCTGCTCGCCGAGATGAAGGACGAGGCGGGGAAGATCCTGCCGGGCGCGGGCCCCTGGGAGGCGCTGGCCCATCTCGATGTGCACGGCGCGCACATCGAGGGCGTCGACGAGGTCAGGATCTGGCTCCAGAAGCTGATGGACGAGGCGATCGACGCGCTGGACGGCACGCACTTCGAACTCGCCGAGCGGGTACGCCGCGTGGAGTCCCGCATCGCCCCGCCCGGCGGCGCGGCGGCCCCGTACTACACCGGGCCCTCCGAGGACTTCTCACGCCCCGGCCGCACCTGGCTGCCGACCATGGGCGAGACCCGCTTCCCGGTGTACGACCTGGTGTCGACCTGGTACCACGAGGGCGTCCCGGGCCACCACCTCCAGATCGCGCAGTGGACGCATGTCTCGGACCAGCTCTCCCGCTATCAGGCGTCGGTGGGGCAGGTCAGCGCCAACGCCGAGGGCTGGGCGCTCTACGCCGAACGTCTCATGGACGAGCTGGGCTTCCTGCCGGACGCGGAGCGCAGGCTCGGCTATCTGGACGCGCAGATGATGCGCGCCTGCCGGGTGATCGTGGACATCGGGATGCACCTGGAACTGGAGATCCCGGCGGACTCGCCGTTCCGCCCGGGCGAGCGCTGGACGCCCGACCTGGCGGAGGAGTTCTTCGGCAGCCACAGCGGCCGTCCCGCGGACTTCGTCAGCAGCGAGCTGACCCGCTATCTGTCGATGCCGGGCCAGGCCATCGGCTACAAGCTGGGCGAACGCGCCTGGCTGCTGGGCCGGGAGAACGCGCGCAAGGCGCACGGCGACGCGTTCGACGCGAAGGCGTGGCACATGGCCGCGCTGTCGCAGGGCTCGCTGGGCCTGGACGATCTGGTGGACGAGCTGTCGAAGCTCTGACGCGGGCCGGGCTCAGCCGCGTGGCACGAGCGGCATGAGCCCGGCCTCGGTCGTCCGGAAACCACAGCTCGCGTAGAAGGGCGCCAGCGCCGGTTCGTAGTCGACATGGAACCAGCGCGCACCCCGCGCGCACGCCTCGGCCGCCGCGGTCCGCACGAGCCGGCGGCCGAGGCCCCGGCGGCGCTCGTCGGGGTGGACGGTGGTGTCGAGGACGAAGGCGTGGAGTCCGCCGTCGCCGACGACGTTGACGTACCCGACGAGCCGCCCGGCGCGCCGGGCGGCCACCCAGAGCAGGCTGCGGTCGAGGAGGGGCGCGAACGCCGTCGTGGTGTGGTCCGGCCACGACGCGGCGAAGAGTTCGTTCAGCTCGTCGTCCGAGAGGGCGGGACGGATGTCGAGTGCGGGGGCCGTGGACACGTTCTCTCCTGGTTCTCTTCTGATTCTCTTCCGCTGATGCCCTTCCGCTGATGCCCTTCCGCCGGAAGCGCGACAATCACAGGACAGTCAGGGCAGTCACAAGGTGTGTGACTCAAGCGTGGGAAATGTCTGGGGGATGCGATGGAAGCCGGTTTTCTGTTCTGCGCCGATCCGCTGCGGACTGTCCGGACCGATCCGGTGTTCGCCGCCGAGGCGGCCCTGGCGCGCTCGCCCGACTCGGCGTTCGCGCTGCTCGACCATGACGCGCTGCTCTCCGGCGACACGGCGGGCGCGCTGGCGGGGGTGCGGCGTGGTTCGGGGCCGTACTGGTACCGGGGGTGGATGATGCCCCCCGCGTCGTACGAGGAACTGGCGCGCGGCATGGAGGTACGGGGCTGCCGGCTGCTGACCGACCCCGGTTCGTACCGGCGCGCGCATGAACTCCCGGGCTGGTACGTGGAGTTCGCGGACCTCACGCCACGGAGCGTCTGGCAGGAGCGGCCACCCGCCGAACCCCCCGGGCGCGCGGAACTGGCGGCGCTCGCGGCGCCCCTCGGGCCGGGTCCCGGGATCGTCAAGGACTACGTGAAGTCCCGGAAGGACCGCTGGGACGAGGCCTGCTTCATCCCCGAACTCACCGATCACGAGCGCCTCATAGCGGTGGTGGACCGCTTCTTCGCGCTTCAGGAGGACTCGTTGGCCGGCGGGGTGGTGCTGCGCGCGTACGAGCCGTTCACGCCCGGCGGTGAGGCCCGCGTGTGGTGGGTGGACGGCGTGCCGGTCCTGACCACCCCCCACCCGGACACCCCCGGCCACCTGCCGGACCTGGAATCCGCGCGGGGTGCGGCGACGGTGCTGGCAGCGGTGGCACCTGCCGTACGGGCCCTCGGCTGCCGGTTCCTGACGACGGATCTGGCGCTGCGGAAGGACGGGGTGTGGCGGGTGGTGGAGGTGGGCGACGGACAGGTGAGCGGGGCGCCGGCCGGGGCGGACCTGACGGATCTCTTCACCGCGCTCGCGGAGGCCGGCGCCACGGACTGACCCGCCCCTGCCCCGAACCGCCTCCGGTGCCACGGGGCGTCCGGCGGCACGGCGGGCGGGCGGCTCGGGTGCGGACATGGGGGCCCATGATGGCCGGGGCGGCGGTGGTTGTCATGCGGTTTTCCTCCGGGGTGCGCGGTTCCCGGGCGCCGGGTCAGCCGTCGTGCTGGGCGTTGACCAGGACCTCGCCGGCGTCGGTGCGGAAGTAGAGCACGGACCGGCCGGCGCGCCGGCGGCGTATCAGCCGGGCGTCGTGGAGGACCTTGAGGTGGCGGCCCACCGAGCCGAGGCCCTGGCCGGTCAGCGCCACCAGTTGGGTGGTGCTCTTCGGGGTGTCGAGGAGGACCAGGACGCCCGCCCGCGCGGGCCCGAGCAGCGCGCCGAGGCTCTCGGGGACGGGGGCGCGGTCCGCCTCGGCCAGGGCGCCGGAGCAGGGGTAGACCACGGCGTACCGGTGCGGCGCGTCCCAGGAGACCCATCCGGTGACCGGTGTCACGGGGACGAACATCAGGCGCGCCCCGGACAGTTCTCTCGGCGGGTTGTCCTTGGTGTTGATCTGGAGGCGGCTCCCGCCGAGCCAGCGCATCCCGGGGCGCATGCCCTCCAGGGTCGCGGCCCAGCCGGCCCGGCCGAGCCGGGCCGTACGCGCGACGACGTCCGCCTCGATGACGCGGCGGCGCCTCGGCCACGTGGGCAGCACGGTCCGCGTCCACACCCACGTCAGTACCTCGGCGGTGCGTTCCGGCAGGTCGGAGCGGTGCAGCAGGGCGGGGAGCGGGCCGTTCAGCGATACGGTCAGATCGGCGCGGGCGGCGTCGGCGGGCGTCTCGCGTACGCACCTCACCTCGTCCTCGAAGGGCTGGTCGCCGTCGCCGGTCGGGGTGGGCGTGAGGTAGTCCGCGTTCCAGTGCCGCCCCAGCGCGGCCCGTACGAGCAGCGCGCCGACCGGGTCGTCGGCCTGGCGCTCGCGGTAGGCGGGCAGGTGGAGGCCGAGCCAGGCGCGCTCGCCCGGATGCGCGGCCGTGCCCCGCTCCAGGATCTTGAGGCTCGCGACCGTCTCGGCCAGGGCGGAGACGACGAAACGGCTGCTCGCGAGGGTGTCCGCGCTGACCTGCCACCAGCCCATGTTTCGCCTCCCCGCGAAAGAGTAACGGCCCGGCCGGGGCCGCTCGACACTCCACTCATGCGTACCTACCGCGAACTCTTCCGTGTGCCCGAGTTCACCCCGCTGTTCCTCCTGTCCGCCGGACAGGTCGGCGCCCAGACGGTCGGCGGGCTCGCGCTGGGCACCCTGATCTACTCGGCGACCGGTTCACCGCTGCTCTCCGCGCTCGCCATGTTCGGGCCCTCCCTCGCCCAGGTGGTCGGCGCGGCCACGCTCCTCTCGGCGGCCGACCGGCTGCCGCCGCGTGCCACGCTGGCCGGGACGTCGCTGCTGTTCGCCCTCGGCACCGCCGTCCTGGCCGTCCCCGGGCTGCCGGTGGGGGCCTCGTTCGGGGTGCTGTTCCTGCTCGGTACGGTCGCCTCGCCGGTCGGCGGGGTGCGGTACGGGCTGCTCAACGAGATCCTGGAGCGGGACGGCTATCTGCTCGGGCGCTCCGTGCTCAACCAGTGCGCGGGCGCGGCGCAGATCGGCGGCTTCGCGGCCGGCGGTCTGCTGGTGACCGCCCTGTCGCCTCGCGGCACCCTGCTCGCGGGCGCCGCTCTCCACCTCGCCACCGCGGCCGTCGCCCGCCTCGGTCTCAGCGGCCGGCCGCCGCGTGCGACGGGGCGCCCCTCGCCCGCCGAGACCTGGCGGACCAACGCGCTGCTGTGGTCCTCGCGTCCCCGCCGCTCCGTCTATCTCGCGCTGTGGGTGCCCAACGGGCTGATCGTCGGCTGTGAATCGCTCTTCGTCGCCTACGCGCCCCGGTACGCGGGGCTCCTCTTCGCCTGCGGTGCCTGCGGCATGCTGGCCGGGGACGTCGCGGTGGGCCGGTTCGTGCCGCGCCGGTGGCGGGAGCGGCTCGGCGTGCCGCTGCTGTTGTTGCTCGCCCTGCCGTATCCGCTGCTCGCCCCGCGTCCGGCGCTGCCGCTCGTGGCGGTGGCCGTGGCCCTGGCCTCGGTGGGGTTCGCCGCGAGTCTGGTCCTCCAGGAGCGGCTGATGTCCCTGACTCCGGACGAACTGAGCGGCCACGCCCTCGGGTTGCACACTTCGGGGATGCTCGCGATGCAGGGGGTGGGCGCCGCGCTGGCGGGTGGCGTCGCCCAGCTCACCTCGGTGTCGGCGGCGCCGGCCGTCATGGCGGTGCTCTCCGTCACCGTCACACTGACCCTGGCGCCCGGGCTGCGGAAGGTGCCGACGGCCGGCGGTGGGGCACCGCGGCCGGCGCGGGCGCCCCGTACGGAAACACCGTCGCACTGAGAGCGCCGCGGTGGCACCGTCCGTAGGGGGCGGGCCTGTTCATTCCCCCACCCTCCTTACTCCCCTCACTCCCCGACGACTCGCTGGCGCACCGCGGACCCGTGCCGCTCTTTGACGATCTCCAGTTGGGTCGGGATACGGCGGCGCAGGTCCGCGACATGGCTGACGATGCCGACGCTGCGGTCCCGCTCCCGCAGCGAGTCGAGTACGTCCAGGACCTCGTCCAGGGTCTGGTCGTCCAGGCTGCCGAAGCCCTCGTCGATGAAGAGCGTGTCCAGCCGTACGCCGCCGGCCTCGTCCGTGACGACATCCGCGAGGCCGAGCGCGAGCGCGAGGGAGGCGAAGAACGTCTCGCCGCCGGAGAGCGTCGCGGTGTCCCGGGCGCTGCCGGTCCAGGCGTCGATGACGTGGAGCCCGAGCCCGGACCGGCGCTGTCCGCCCGCGCGGGCGTCGGTGTGGGACAAGGCGTAACGCCCGGAGGACATGTGCTGGAGGCGCACGGTGGCGGCCGCCGCGACCTGTTCGAGGCGGGCCGCCAGGACGTACGACTCCAGGCGCATCCGGCGTTCGTTGTCGGCCGAGGTGCCTGCGGTGAGCCCGGCGAGGCGGGCCACCCGGTCGTACTCCTCGCGCACGGGGCCGAGCCCGCGCACCTCGGCCTCGGCCCGCCGGGAGAGGCCGGCGAGCTGCTCCCGGGTCTCCCGCGTGGCGGCGCCCCGGGCCGAGGCGGCACGCAGGGCGCGTTCGGCGGCGTCGTGGGCGGCCCGCGCGGGGCCGGGGTCGGCGGGCGGGCGCGCGGCGGCTTCCCGGGGCGCGGGTTCCGCGAGCCGGTCGGCGACCGCGGCGGACTCGGCCTGCCAGTCGTCGATACGGTGCTGGAGCGACCGCCGGTCGGCGGCGCCGAGCAGCGCCTCGGCGGCGGCGCCGGGGGTGTCGAAGCCGGCCCGGAAGGCGGCGCCGGCGAGATGCCCGTCGGCCTCCTTGAGGCGCAGCGCGGTGGCGTCGGCGGCGCGTGCGGTCTCCGCCGCCGCGGCGAGCAGCCGGGCCCGGCCCGCCAGTTCGGCCACCCGGTCCGCGACGGTGGCGGCCTCTCCTCTGGCGCGGCTCAACTCGGCCCGCAGCGAGCCCTGTTCGCTTTCCAGCGCCTCGCGCCGCGAGGTCCGGGCGGCGGCGCGGCGTTCGGCCTCCCGCTGTGCGGTGACCCGCCCCTCGTACTCACGCTCGGCCCGGGCCAGGACCTCGCGCGCCGCGTGTGCCCCGGCGGCGACCTGGCGCGCCGCGGTGTGTTCACGGTCCAACCGCTCGGTGAGGGCGGCGAGTTCGAGGACGGTGGGGTCGAGGGCGGCGAGTTCGATGACCGTGGGGTCGAGGACGGTGGGCTCGACGACGGGGCGTTCGACGAGGGTGGGGTCCTGGGTGGACGGGTCGGCGGGCGGGGACGGGTCGGCGGCCTGGGTGCGGGCCGTCGCGTACTGTTCCCGGAGCGCCGCGTGCGCGCGGTCGGCCTCCTCCTGGGCCGTGCCGGACCGCCGGTACTCCACCAGGGCCGCGTCCTCCGCCGCCGGTTCGACCTGGTCGTCCGTGGGGCGCGCGGGGTCGGGGTGGTCGGCGGAGCCGCAGACCGCGCAGGGGGCGCCCTCGACGAGCCGGCCGGCCAGTTCGGCGGCGATGCCCTTCAAGCGTCGCTCGCGCAGGTCGAGCCAGTGCTCGTGGGCGGTGTTGACGCGGGTGCCCGCGGCCAGCAGCCGCCGCTCCGCCTCCCGTACGTCCCCTTCGAGGGTGTCGCGCCGCCGGGCCGCGGCCAGTCGCCGCCCGGCCGGTTCGAGCTGTCCGGCCAGTTGTTCGGCGCGGGTCGCCGCCTCCAGTGCCTCTTCCACCCGGTCGAGCAGGGCGCGCCGTTCGGACTCCCAGCCCGCCAGCCAGGCGGCCGCCTCCTGGAGGATGTCGTCGTCGGCGCGCGCCTGTCGGTCCAGTTCGGCGCGTTCGGCCGTGATCTCCGCGCTGCGGCGTTCCGCCCGCCGCGCCGCGTCAAGGGCGCCCAGCTCCTGGCGTACGGCCCCTTCCAGGGCGGCGAGTTGCTCGGCCCCGGCGTCGGCGAGCTCCGGAGGCAGCAGGCCCCTGGTCCGCCCGTGCGCGGCGGAGGCGGCGCGGTGGGCCTCTTCCGCCTCGTCGCGCAGGGCGAGCGCCGGGGCGACGAGCTCGGCCTTGCGGTCGCGCTCCAGCAGCGCCCGGCTGCGCTCGTACTCGGGGCGGCGCGCTTCGAGGGCGGCGCGGCGCCGCTGAGCCTCCGCGAACCGCTCCTGGAGTACGGCCAGTTCGTCCTCGGCGTCCCGTACGCTCCGGGCCTCGGCCAGCCGGTGCTCGGCCCGGGCGAGGCCGGACGCCGCGATGTCCGCCCGCTCGTGGGCGTCGCAGCGTACGACCGCCGCCCAGGCGAGCACGGCAGGCGCGAGCCCGGCCTCACCGGGCCTCCCCTCGGGCGGCTGCGGCACCTCCCCGCCCCCCGCCGCGGCCGAACTCCCCTCCGCCGCCTGGGCGATGCGCTGCGCGATGCCGAGGAGCCGGTCGTCCCCGGCGCGTACCCGGTGCTCGGCGGCACGCCGCAGCTCGGCGAGGCGCTCCTCTACCGCGGCGAACCTGCGGGTGTCGAAGAGCGTGCCGAGGAGTCTGCCGCGCGCCTCCGCGTCGGCGCGCAGGAAGCGGGCGAAGTCGCCCTGCGGCAGGAGCACGACCTGGCAGAACTGTTCGCGGCTCATGCCGAGGAGCTGACTGATCTCCTCCCCGATCTCCTGGTGGGAACGGCTCAGGGCGCGCCACGCTCCGCCGCCGGCGTGGCCGTCGGGTGCGTACTCCCGGAGCCAGCTCTGCGCCTTCTCGGTGGTGAAGCCCTTGACGCGCTTCTTGGGACGGAGCTGCGCGGGCCGCCGCGTGATCTCCAGCCGCCGCCCGCCGACGGTCAGTTCGAGGACGACCTCGGTGACGGCCCCGGTGGGCGCGTGGTCGCTGCGCAGGGTGGTGCCGGGGCCCTGCCGGGCGCCCGGTACGGCCCCGTACAACGCGTAGCAGACCGCGTCCAGCACGGAGGTCTTTCCGGCGCCGGTCGGGCCGTGCAGCAGGAAGAGCCCGGCGCCGGAGAGCGCGTCGAAGTCGACCTCCTGGGTGGTGGCGAAGGGACCGAAGGCGGTGACGGTCAGCCGGTGCAGTCTCACGGGGCCACCTCGCGCGCCGCCGCCTCGACCCGTACGTCGTCGAACGCGGCGCCCAGCACGACGCGTTCCCGCTCGTCCGGCCCCGCCCCGCCCCGTACGTGCGCCACGAAGTCCGCGGCGATCTGCTGGTCGGTACGGCCCGCGAGGCGCCTGGAGTAGGAGGCGAGCGGATCGCCCTCCGGCCGCTCGGGGTCGAAGACGAGGCTGATCGTGTGCGGGAAGCGCGTGGCGAGCCGCGCCATGGGTTCGGCCGGGCGCACGGGGTCGGTGAGGGTCGCCTCGACCCAGGCTTCCTCGTGGCGGGCGAGGGTGGGGTCGCCGAGCAGTTCGTCGAGCGGGCCGCGGATCCGGGCGAGGGAGCGTGGCACCGGGCAGTCGATCCGCCGGGCGTCGATCTCCCCCTCGGGCCCGAGGTCCACCAGCCACATCGTCTTGCGGTGGCCGGCCTCGGAGAAGGAGTAGGCGAGGGGCGAGCCCGCGTAGCGGACGCGCTCGCTGAGCGTCTGGGAGCCGTGCAGGTGCCCGAGCGCGACATAGTCGACACCGTCGAAGACCCCGGCGGGCACGGCCGCGACCCCTCCGACGGTGATGTCGCGCTCGCTGTCGCTGGGCGCGCCACCGACGACGAAGGCGTGCGCGAGGACGACCGAGCGGGTGCCGGGCGCGCGGGCGGCGAGGTCGGCCCGTACGCGCTCCATGGCGGCCCCGAGCACCGCCTCGTGACCGGCCTTCGGCGCCTCGAACTCCGCCCGTACCAGGGCCGGTTCGAGATAGGGCAGTCCGTAGAAGGCCACCTCGCCGTGGGCGTCCGCCAGCAGGACGGGGGTGGCGCAGCCTGCCGGGTCGGTCCGCAGGTGGATGCCCGCGTGCTCCATGAGCCCGGCTCCGACGCCGAGCCTGCGGGCCGAGTCGTGGTTGCCGGAGATCATGACGGTGGGCACCCCGGCACCGGCGAGGCGGTGCAGCGCGCGGTCGAACAACTCGACGGCGGCGAGCGGCGGTACGGCCCGGTCGTAGACGTCACCGGCGACGAGGACCGCGTCGACGTCGTGGGTGCGGACCATCGCCACGAGGTGGTCGAGGAAGGCCGCCTGGGCGTCGAGCAGGTTCACGCGGTGGAAGGACCGGCCGAGATGCCAGTCCGACGTGTGCAGAAACCTCAAGAGAGACATTCCTCCCGTTCGCGCCTTTGACCCAGTTGGTCTCGTTGGCCCGGTGGGGTTGATTGGTCCGGTTGGTTTGGTTGATCCGGTTGGTTCGGTTGGTTCGGTCGGCTCGGTCGGCTCGGTCGAATCAGCAGGTCACTCCGAGGGGGCATCGCCGTACGCCTCCCCGCCCAGCTCCAGGACGGCCGTCCCCGCCGTGGTGTCCGCGAGCCACGCGCGGAACGCGTCGACCTCCGCGTCCGGCAGCCCCAGCTCGATCGTCACCGCCTCGGCGTAGCGCACCTCGCCCACCGCGCGCCCCATGGCGCGCAGATCGTTCTCCAGCCGGCCCGCGCGCTGGTGGTCGACGGTGACGGTGACCCGCCGGAAGCGCCGCCTGATCCGGGTCCCCAGCGCGTCCAGCGCCTCGCCGACCGCTCCCCCGTACGCTCTGATCAGGCCACCGGCGCCGAGCTTGACCCCGCCGTAGTAGCGGGTGACGACGGCCACCGTGTAGCGCACCTCACGTCGCATCAGCATCTGGAGCATCGGTGCGCCCGCCGTGCCGCCCGGTTCGCCGTCGTCACTCGCCCGCTGCACGGAGGCATCAGCGCCGATCACGTACGCGAAACAGTGGTGCGTGGCCGTCGGGTGCTCCTTGCGGACACGCGCGATGAACTCCTGCGCCTCCTCCTCGGTCGCCGCCGGTCCCAGCGCACAGAGGAAGCGCGACCGGTTGACCTCGGTCTCGTGGACGCCCGCGCGGGCGACGGTCCGGTACTGCTCCTGCATGCCCCCACCCTATGCGGGGCGTGATCGCCGCCCCGACCGAAGCGGGGAAGCGCGTTTCGGGCTGTACGGAAACTCCTTGTCCGGGCCCGTGCCGGGCCATGAGTGTGAACGGATGTCGTGGGTCCGACGACTGTGGCCGCCTCGATGGTTCGGTGACGACGGCCGATGCGGGGCGCCCCCGGGGACTCTCCGCCAGGGACTCTCCGTCGGGGGCTCCCCGCCGAAGGCTCCCCGCCGAAGGCTCCCCGCCGAAGGCTCCCCGCCGGGGCGGCTGTGCCCGCGTCGGCGCCCGCCGGAACGGTTCCGTACACACGTATCGAGAAGGACAAGAAGGGCAGGGCCGCATGACGGTCACGACCACCGACGCGGGCAGAGCCCCGTCGGGCCATCCGCAACGCTGGCTCATCCTCGGCGTCATCTGCCTGGCCCAGCTCACGGTGCTGCTCGACAACACGGTGCTGAACGTCGCGATCCCCTCCCTCACCCGGGAGCTGGACGCGTCCACCGCCGACATCCAGTGGATGATCAACGCCTACTCCCTGGTCCAGTCGGGTCTGCTGCTCACCGCGGGCAGCGCCGCCGACCGGTACGGCCGGAAGAAGATGCTGGTCGCGGGGCTCACCCTGTTCGGCATCGGATCGCTGGTGGCCGGTCTCGCGGACTCCTCCGCGCAGCTCATCGCGGCGCGGGCGGGCATGGGCGTCGGCGGTGCGCTGCTGATCACCACCACCCTCGCCGTGGTCGTGCAGATCTTCGACGAGCAGGAGCGGGTGCGGGCCATCGCGCTCTGGGCCACGGTCAACTCGCTCGGCTTCGCCGTGGGCCCCCTGGTCGGCGGGGTGATGCTGGACCACTTCTGGTGGGGCGCGATCTTCCTGATCAACATCCCGGTCGCCGTCATGGGGCTGGCCGCGGTGATCGCGCTCGTACCCGAGTCGAAGACCAAGGAGGGCGACCGCCCCGACCTGCTCGGCGCGCTGCTCTCCACGATCGGGATGACCGGGGTGGTCTACGCGATCATCTCGGGCCCCGAGCACGGCTGGGCGTCGGGGCAGGTCCTGGCCTCCGGGGCGGTCGGGGTGACCGTACTCACCGCGTTCGTGCTCTGGGAGCTGCGTATCCCGCACCCGATGCTGGACATGCGTTTCTTCCGCGACCGGCGGTTCGTCGGGGCGGTGGCGGGCGCGGTTCTGATCGCCTTCGGGATGGGCGGCTCGCTCTTCCTGCTCACGCAGCACCTCCAGTTCGTGCTGGGGTACGGCCCGCTGGAGGCCGGCCTGCGGACCGCTCCCCTCGCGCTCACCGTCGTCGCGCTCAATCTCACCGGCGTCGGGGCCCGGCTGCTGCCCCGGCTGGGCACGCCGCTCACCATCGCCATCGGAATGGCCATGCTCGCCGCGGGGCTGACGGCGATCGCCGTGCTGGGCGGCCACGCCTATGCGGGGATGCTGCTCGGCCTGGTGGTGATGGGCGCCGGCATCGCGCTGGCCACGCCCGCCATGGCCAACGCGATCATGAGCGCGATTCCGCCGGAGAAGGCCGGGGTGGGCGCGGGAGTGAACGGCACCCTCGGCGAGTTCGGCAACGGCCTCGGCGTCGCCACGCTCGGCGCGGTGCTCAACTCCCGCTTCGCGGCGCTCGTCCCGGGCGCGGTGGGGGCGGCGTCGCTGCCCACGGTGCTGGCCGAGGCGGACGGCGCGGCGGCCAGGCAGCGTATCGCGGACGGCTTCGCCTCGGGCCTGGAGACCAGCCAGCTCTTCGGCGCGGTCGCGGTGCTCGCGGGCGGCCTGCTGGCGGCGCTGCTGCTGCGCCGCGCGGAACGGGCCGAGGCGGCGGGACCGGCCGGTACGGATGCCGGTACGGATGCCGGTACGGGTGCCGGTACGGGTGCCGGTACGGGTGCCGGTACCGATACGGATACAGGTGCGGACGCCGGTACGGAGACCACCAAAGCGCCGAGCGCGTAGCTCGCCCCGCCGGGCCCGCGGCGGCCGGACCGTCCTTCCACGGTCCGGCCGCCTTTCTGTGTGCGGGCCTGGTGGGCCCGCACACTTCACGCCACCTCACCCCACCTCACCTCACCGAGCAGCCGTCGGCGATCTCCGCGAGGGCGCGGGTGTACGCCGCCGCCAGTTCGGCGATGGTCTTCCGGTCGTACATCGCCGAGGAGTAGGACCAGGTGACCGTGAGCCGCCCCTCCTGGACGACCGCGGCCACATCGATCAGATGCGGACGCTCCTCCGACAGGCTGAAGTCCCGTCCCGCGACGGACAGTTCGGAGCGGAGCAGTCCTTCGCCGCCGCGTCCGCCCGCCAGGTCGAAGCGGCCCAGGTAGTTGAAGCTGATCTGGGGCTCGGCGGCGTCCGCGAGTGTGCCGCCCGGGGCGCCGGGGGCGCTGAGGCGGCGCAGCGCACCGTACCCGACACCGTGGTCGGGGACCGCCCGGAGCTGTCGCCTGACCGCGCGGATCGTCGCGTCCCAGCCGCTGTCGGCGGAGGCCTCCAGTGCGACCGGGTGGATGGCGGTGAACCAGCCGACGGTGCCCGAGAGGTCGATGTCCTCGAACAGGTCCTCCCGCCCGTGGCTCTCCATGTCGACGACGGTACGGGCCCGGCCGGTCCAGGTGGCGAGAGTGCGGGCGAGCCCGGCGAGCAGGATGTCGTTGATCTGGGTGCGGTACCGGCCGGGGGCCAGGTTGAGCAGCGCGTGCGTCCGCTCGGCACCGAGGGTCTCGGCGACGGCGGTCAGTTCGGCGCCGGTGTTGGGTGCCCCAGGCCGGTCCACGGGGAGTGGGACCGCCGCCGGATCGGTGGCCGCCCGCCAGTGGCCGACCTGACCGTCGAATCCGCCCTCCGCGACATGCCGGGCGAGGTGTTCGGCCCACTGTCGTACGGAGGACGTCCTCGGCCGGGGTACGACCGCCCCGGCCCGCTCGTCGGAACCGGCGGAGACACCGGAACTGGCGGAACTGGCGGAACTGGCGGAACCGGCGGAACTGGCGGAACTGGCGGAACTGGCGGCCAGAGCCTCGGCGTACGCCGCCTCCAGGTCGTCCAGCAGGATCCGCCAGGACACACCGTCGACCACGAGATGGTGCGCGACAACGGTGAGCCAGGGGGCCAGGCCCGGGCCCCTGGTGCCGAACAGGACGCGGAAGAGCGGCCCCGACTCCAGCCGGAATCCGGCCTGTACCTCACGGACCAGGGCATCCCAGCGTGCCTCCGGCGCATCCGCTGCTGACGCCGCCACTGCGGTCGGAGCGTTGCCGACGCGAAGGTCGTGGGCGGTGAACACCGCGTCCTCGTCGACGTGTTCAAGGATCCAACCGGACCGGCCCGTACGGTCGGCCGCGCCGGACCCCGCCGGTCCTGAACTCTCCTCGCGGTAGACCGCGCGCAGCATGCCATGGCGCCGGAGCAGGGACGCGACCGCCTGTCGCAGCGCCGACTCATCGGTGTCGGGGGCGAGTTCGAAGGACATCGTCATGTCGAAATGGGCCGGGTCCTCGGTGTGCGTGGCGAAGAACCACTCGGCGACCGGAGTGGGCGGCAGCGGCCCCACCTCGGTCTCCTCCGCCGCGGGGGCCGGGGTGGCCGTGGCGCGGGTCGCGTCCGCCTCCGCCGCGAGCCCTGCCACGGTCTGCCCGACGAAGACATCGCGGGAGTACAGCTCCAGTCCGGCGCGGCGGGCCCGTGACACGACCTGGATGCTGAGGATCGAGTCGCCGCCCAGCGCGAAGAAGCTGTCGTGGACGCCCACCCGCTCGACACCGAGGACCTCCGCCCAGATCCCGCACAGGATCCGTTCGGTCCCGGTACGGGGCGGGGTGTACGCGGCGGCGGCACGGTCGGCGTCCTCGTCGGGGGCGGGCAGTGCCCGGCGGTCGGTCTTTCCGCTGGCGTTGACCGGCAGTTCCGGCAGCGTGACGAAGACGGCGGGCAGCATGTACTCGGGGAGCGACGCGCCCGCGAACGCGCGCAGTTCGTCTCCCGTCGGCAGCTCGTCCTCGGTGCCGGGAACGACGTACGCGACGATGCGCTTGACGCCGGGCCGGTCCTCACGCACCGTCACCGCCGCCCGCTCCACCGCGGTGTGCCGGGCCAGCACCGCCTCGATCTCGCCCAGTTCGATCCGCAGGCCCCGTATTTTCACCTGGTCGTCCGCGCGGCCCACGTACTCCAACTGGCCGTCCGCGCGCCACCGTACGAGGTCGCCGGTCCGGTACAGCCGTCCGCCGCCGGACGGGTCCGCCACGAACCGGGAGGCCGTCAGCCCGGGGCGGCCGAGATAGCCGCGGGCCAGCACGGCGCCCGCCACGTACAACTCACCGGGAACGCCGACCGGGACGGGGCGCAGCCGCCGGTCGAGTACGGAGACGGCGGCCCCGGACACCGGCACGCCGATCGGTGGCGTACCGCCGTCCTCGCCGCCGGGGAGGGTCCCGCTCATCGTCGCGACGACCGTGGTCTCCGTGGGGCCGTAGGCGTTCACCATGGTCCGTCCGCCGGCCCAGCGCCCGGCCAGTCCGGCGTCGCACGCCTCGCCGCCCGTCAGCAGCGTACGCAGGCCGGACGCCCGGCCCGGGGGGATGCTGGCGAGCACGGTCGGCGGCACCAGGGCGTGGGTGATCCGGCCCTCCTCCAGCACTCGCGCCAGCTCCTCGCCCGCCAACGGCCCTTCCTGTGCGGGCAGTACGAGCGTTCCGCCGCCGCCGAAGGCGAGCAGCAGCTCCAGTACGGAGGCGTCGAAGCCCGACGAGGCGAGCTGGAGGACGCGGGCGGACGCGTCGGACGAGCAACCGTCCGACACGCAACCGTCCGTCGAGCAACCGTCCGTGTCGTCCATCGTGTCGCGGCCGACCAGCGACCGGGCGAGCGAGGTGAGTCCGGTGTGCGGTACGACCACGCCCTTGGGCCGCCCGGTCGAGCCCGACGTGTAGATCACGTACGCCGCGGCGGAGGCCGGCACCGCGACGTCCGGTGCCGTCGCCGGGAAGTGCGCGAGTTCCCCGAGGACCGCCGGATCGTCCACGGCCAGCCACTCCGTCCCGCCGGACCCGGCCCTGGCCCCGTCCGCGCCTTGGACCGAGAGATGGTGACGATCCGCCAGCAGCAGCGTGGCACCGCAGTCATCGAGGACGTAACGCAGTCTGTCCGCAGGCCACTTGGGATCCATCGGAACGTGGACGCCGCCCGCGCGTACCACGGCGAGCACGGCGACGGCCCACTCCACCGACTTCGGCAGCAGCACCGCGACCCGGGACTCGACCCGTACTCCGCGTGCGCGCAGCAGGTGAGCGAGCCGGCTCACCCGTTCGTCCAGCTCGCGGTAGGACAGTTCGTCGCCGCCGAAGGCCAGGGCCGGCGCCTCGGGGTGCGCCGCGGCGCGCCGGGCGAACCACTCCCCCAGCGGTACGGGCGCCGCCGCGGCCGGGCCGGTGCCCCGGTCGGCCGCACGGCGCGCCTCCTCCGGGGAGACCGGCGGGATGTCACTCAGTGACCGATCCGTACCGGACGTCAACTCCTCGACCATACGGACGAGGTGGGCGGCGAGGCGGTCCGCCGTGGCGTCGTCGAACAGACTCGGGTCGTAGGCCAGGGTGAGGCTCAGGCCGGGTCCGTCGGCTCCGGCGATCAGGGTGAGCGGGTAGTTCGTGGCCTCGACGGCCTCGACCTCGCGCAGTGCCACACCGTGGCGGGTGGCGGCGTCCGCGTCGGCCGGGTAGTTCTCGAAGACCACCAGACTGTCGAAGAGCGCGGTGCCCGAGGGCAGTTCGGTGGCGATGTCGCGGAGGGCGACATATTCGTGCTGCCCGGCCTCCGACGCGTGCTCCTGGATCCCGGCCAGCCAGGCGGAGCGGCCGCGGTACGGGTCCACGTCGACCCGTACGGGGAGGGTGTTGATGAACAGCCCGAGGATCTCCCCGGCTCCGGGCAGTTCGGCCGGACGCCCGGAGACCGTCGCTCCGAAGACCACATCGCGCGTTCCCCCGTGGTGGGCGAGAAGCAGCGCCCACGCGCCCTGGACCACCGCGTTGACGGTGATCCGGTGGCGGCGCGCGAACCGGGTGGCCAGAACGGCCGCCTCGGGGGAGAGCGGAACCTCGGTGCGCGCGGTGGACCGGCCGCGGTGCTGCCAGGCGGAGGGCCGGTCGTACGGGAGTGCCACCGGCTCGGTGAAGCCGGCCAGCCGGTCCTGCCAGTACGCCGCCCCCTGGGCGTGGTCACGCCCCGCCAGCCAGCTCAGATAGTCCCGGAACGGGCCGCGCGGCGCCGGACCGGGCAGATGTCCGGGTGCGAGTGCGGGTGCAGGTGCAGGTGCGGGTGCGGGTGCGGCGCCGGTGAGTGCCGCGTACTCGGCGATGACATCGGAGAGCAGCGCGGCGCTGCTCCACCCGTCCAGCAGCAGATGGTGGAAGGTCCAGACGAGTTGTACGCGCCCGCCGGAGAGCCGGGCCAGTATCACCCGGGTCAACGGGGGCTCGGCGAGATCCACCCCGCGCTCCCGTTCCGCAGCGAGCGTGGCGGTCAGTCGCCCGGCGCGCTCCGCGTCCGAGCAGCCGGTCCAGTCCTGTACGACGACGGGCAGTCGCACCTGGCGGTGGACGATCTGCACGGGATGGTCGACTTCGGCCCAGGCGACGGAGATCCGCAGAGCGTCCGATGTGTTCACCACGCGCTGCCAGGCTCGGGCCAGGGCGTCCGGGTCGGTCACCCCGTCCAGTACACAGGCGAATTGTTCCAGATAGGCGGAGGCGTCCGGCTCGGCCAGCGTGTGGAACAGCATCCCCGCCTGGAGAGGCGTCAACGGATAGATGTCCTCCACGTTCCGTCCGTCGCCCACCAGTTGGTCCGTCTCGTCCTGGCCGAGGGTGACCAGGGGGAAGTCGGCGGGACTGCATCCACCGGCCCCGGGCTCGGCGCAGTGCGCGAGGAAGTCCGCCAGCTCGGCCGCGAACCGATCGGCGAGGATCCGTACGGTCTCCTCCCTGTGGAGGCCGGGTGAGTAGGTCCAGGCGAAGGTCAGCCGGCCCTCCTCGATCCCGCCGACGACGTCGAGGAGGTGGCTGCGCCCTTCCCGACCACCGCGGTCCCCTCCCGCGTCGGGGAGTTCGGCGCGGTAGAGCCCCTCGCTGCCGCCCTGGCTCCCTCCGTCACCCCGTTCCCGTACGGCGTCGAACTGACCGTGGTAGTTGAAGGAGATGCGGGGGCTGGGCAGGGTGCGCAGCGCCTCTCCCGGGGAGCCCGCCGCACCGAGATGGCGCAGCGCTCCGTAACCGATGCCCCGGTCGGGCACCGCGCGGAGCTGCTCCTTGACGGCGGTGATGCCGTCCTTCCAGCCTTCCCCTGGCGGCAGTTGGGGTGCCACCGGGTACAGCGAGGTGAACCAGCCGACGGTACGGGTGAGATCGATGTCCTCGAACAGCTCCTCGCGTCCGTGGCCCTCCAGATCGATCGCCACACGGTCCCGTCCTGTCCAGGCGCGCAGGGTGCGTGCCAGGGCGGCGAGCAGGACCTCGTTCGTACGCGACCGGTACACGGCGGGCACCCGGTGCAGCAGGGCATCGGTCTGCGCCACGCTCAGCGCGCACAGGACGGTGCGCTCGTCGGCCACGGTGTCGGCGCCGCCCGGTGTGTCCACCGGCAGTTCGGTCGTCGCGCCTTCGAGCGCCGACCGCCAGTAGCCGACCTGCGCGTCGAAGCCACCGGAGGCGACATGTGCGGCGAGGCGGTCGGCCCACTGCTGTACGGAGGTGGTCTTACGGCCCAGGCCGGCTCCGCGGCCGGACGGCGA
Organism: Streptomyces sp. NPDC088124; assembly: GCF_040685895.1. Taxonomy (NCBI): domain Bacteria; kingdom Bacillati; phylum Actinomycetota; class Actinomycetes; order Kitasatosporales; family Streptomycetaceae; genus Streptomyces; species Streptomyces sp. NPDC088124. The sequence goes on from NZ_JBFBJB010000051.1 coordinate 60,448, forward strand.
GCCCTGCGTCTGGTAAGCCGTCTGTGTCGTCCCGTAAGCCGACTTGTAAGCCGACTCGTAAGCCGTCTCGATGTCCGCCAGCAGAACACGCCACGACACCCCGTCGACCACCAAGTGGTGTGCTGTGAACTGGACCCGGATGCCGCCCCCGCCGCCCATCAGGCCGACGACCACACGGAACAGCGGCCCGCCGAGCCCGATGCGGGCCGGGGCCCCGGCGGCGATCTCCTGCCAGGCGGCGTCCGGATCGGGCTCGCCCGACAGGTCGTACTCCTGGAACACCGTGTCGATGTCGACCTCGGTGAGGATCCGGGCGGTGACAGCTCCGGCGGAGTCACCGGCGAAGGATGTCCGCAGCGCGTCGTGATGGGTGAGGACCGCGTGCACGGCCTCCCGGAGGAGCGCCGGATCGGTCCCGTCCCGTAGCTCGAAGGCCATCGACATGGCGAAGTGCCCCGGGTCCAGCGGATGGGTGGCGAAGAACCACTCCCGGATCGGCGTGGTCCCGACGGACCCGCTCAACCTGCCCTGATCTGCGAGGACTTCGGCCTCGACCGCAGGTCCGTCCCCGGTGGCGGACGCGCGTGCGGCGAAAGCGGCGAGCGCGGCCACGGTCTGGCGGGCGAACACGTCCCGCGACGATATCCCGATGCCCGCGCGGCGCGCCTTCGCGACGAGTTGGATGCTCAGGATGGAGTCGCCGCCGAGATCGAAGAAGTTGTCGTGCGCGCCGACCCGCTCGGCGCCCAGAACCTCGGCCCAGATCCCGGCCAGCACCTCCTCCAGACCCGCCCGGGGCGCGACGTATCCGCCGTCGCCCGCGCCGTCCGCGCCGGCGGCGGGGCCGGGGGCCGGCAGGGCGGCCCGGTCGACCTTGCCGTTGGCGTTGAGAGGGATCCGGTCCAGCGCGACGAAGGCCGAGGGCACCATGTAGTCGGGCAGCACGGCGGCCGCGTGTTCGCGGAGCACGGCCGCGTCCACTCCCCCCGGTTCGACGGGCACCACATAGGCGACGAGCCGTGCCGCCACCCCGGCCGGGCCACCGCCTCCAAACCCGCTCCGTGCCACCGATGGGGCGTCGACGGTCACCTGGGCGACCGATGCGTGCAGGCTCAACACGCCCTCGATCTCGCGCGGTTCGACCCGGAAGCCGCGCACCTTGACCTGGTCGTTCCCGCGCCCGACAAACTCCAGTTCGCCGTCCGTACGGCGGCGGACCACGTCCCCGGTACGGTACAGCCGCTCACCGCTGCCGAACGGGTCGGCGACGAAGCTCCCCGCGGTGAGCCCGGGCCGGCCGAGATAACCGCGGGCGAGCCCGCGCCCCGCCACGTACAGCTCACCCGGCACACCGACCGGGACCGGGCGCAGCCAGGCGTCCAGGACGTAGGTCCCGGTGTGGAGGACCGGGGTGCCGATGGGCGGCGTACCGTCGCCCGGTGCGAGTGCGGCACTCATGGTGGCGCACACGGTGGTCTCGGTCGGCCCGTACGCGTTGACCATGGTCCGGTCCGGCGCGCAGCGGTCGACCGTCTCGGCGGGGCACGCCTCCCCGGCGACCACGAGCGTGGGCGGGAGGTCGGCGGGGTCCAGCACCGCGACAAGGGCGGGCGGCAGGGTCGCGTGGGTGACGTCGCAGGCGGCAACGAGGGGGCCGAGCGTGGTGCCCCAGTCGGTGGCGGGCCCGTTCGTGCCGGCGCCGGGGCCAGGTCCGTCCACGACCAGGGTAGCGCCGGTCAGCAGCGCCATGGACAGCTCCCACCAGGAGGCGTCGAACCCGGGTGAGGCGAACTGGAGAACACGCGATCCCGGTCCCACTCCCAGCCGCTCCGCCTGGGTCGCGGCCAGGCTCGCAAGCCCCGCGTGGGTGACGGTCACGCCCTTGGGGCGCCCCGTCGAGCCGGAGGTGTAGATCACGTAGGCGCCGGCGGAGAGGGGGACCTCCGGGAGGGCCGGGAGGGCAGCCCCGGGCGGGGTCATGGCGGGCAGCCGAGCCGACGGTTGAGCGGGCGGTTGAGCGGGCGGGAGCACGGCATCCGATTCACCCAGAATGCTCGGAGTGACAGGTGTGTCAAGAGCATCAAGGGCATCAAGGGCGAGGACAGGGAGCGGCCCGACTCCCGAGTGATCCGCCACCGTGTCCCACAGGGCGGCGGCGTGTGACTCATGCGTGATCAGCAGCTGGGCGTCGCAGTCGGTGAGGATGTAGCCGACCCGATCGGCGGGATACGAGGGGTCCACGGGGACGTACGTCGCCCCTGCCTTCAACACCGCGAGCACCGATACGACTTGGTCGACGGAGCGCGGCAGGAGGAGGGCCACGCGGGACTCCGGCCCGATACCCGTACGGAGAAGGTGCCCGGCCAGCCGGCCGGCCCGGTCGTCCAGCTCACGGTAGGTCAGCACGGGGCCCTCCGCGCACCGTACCGCCGGGGCATCGGGGGTCGCGTCGACCCACTTCCCGAAGAGGGCCGGGGCGGACCGTCCGGGCATGTCATCACGCGTACGGTCGTTCGCGCCGGTCAGTGCGGACCGCTCGGCGGCGGGCAGCGCGTCGGCGGCGAACAGCGGAGCGGCCGGAGACGCGAGCAGCGCCCCGGCGAGGTGCAGCCAGCGCCAGGCCAGCCGCTCGACGGTGGCGGCGTCGAACAGGTCGGTGTTGTACTCGACACCGGCCCGTAGGGTGCCGGCGTCCTCCCGGAACCCGAAGGTGATGTCGAACTGCGCGGTCTCGCGCTCCACTTCGAGCGGTGACACCTCCAGGCCGGCCAGGGTCAGGGGCTGTTCGTCCGGAGTGTTCTGGAGGCTCACCATGGCCTGCACGAGGGGGGTGCGGCTGGTGTCCCGCCCGGGGGCGAGGTCGTCGACGAGCACACTGAACGGGATGTCCTGGTGGGCGAAGGCGTCGAGCACCGTCGCGCGTGAGTCGGCGAGCAGTTCGGCGAAGGAGCGCGACTCGTCGATCCGCGTGCGCAGCACGAGGGTGTTGACGAAGAAGCCGACGAGATTCTCCAGCTCGGCCCGCTCACGTCCCGCGACGGCGGTACCGACGGCGATGTCCCGCTGCCCCGTCCACCGGGAGAGGAGCAGTTGGGTGACGGCCGTCAGCGTCATGAACAGGCTGGCGCCCTGCTCCTGGCCCACGGCACGCAGTCGGCGCGACAGTGCCTCGGGCACCTCGAACGCGTACAGCGAACCGGCGGTGGTACGAACGGCGGGGCGCGGCCGGTCGGTGGGCAGGTCGAGCGGTTCGAGACCGGCCAACGTCCGCTGCCAGAGGCCGAGTTGCTCGTGCAGTTCAGGCCGGCGCTCGCGCTGCCAGAGGGCGAAGTCGGGGTACTGCAAGGGCAGATCGGGCAGGCTTGCGCGCTCACCGTGTACGGCGGCGTCGTAGAAGATGCCGAGTTCGCGGGCGATCAGACCCATCGACCACCCGTCGGTGACGATGTGGTGCATCGACAGGACGAGCACATGCTCGTCCTCGGCGATCGGCATCAGCAGGACCCGCAGCAGCGGGCCGGTGCGCAGGTCGAAGGGGGTAGCGGCCTCCTGGCGCACCAACTCGTCCAGCTCGCCAAGGCAGCCGCTCGGATCGACGGTGCGGAAGGACACCGGAAGGTCCGCCGGCCCGTGCACGACCTGGACGCCCCGTCCGTCGACGGAGTCGAACGTGGTGCGCAGCGCCTCGTGCCGGCTGATGAGCGAGGCGACAGCGGAGCGCAGGGCGCCGACATCCAGCGGCCCGGTGAGCCTCAGCGCTTCCACGACGTTGTACTCGACGCTGCCGTGCGCGAACTCGTCCAGGAACCAGAGGCGTTCCTGCGCGAACGAGAGGGGCAGGTCCCCGTCCCTGGGCGCCGGAGTGATCGCCGCGCCGACGGTGGAACTCCCCGTACCCGTTACGAGGGGTGCAAGGCCGGACACGGTCGGCTGGTCGAACAGCGCCCGCGGCGACAGGGCCACACCGCACGCATCGCGGATCCGGGAGACGACTTGGAGGCTGGAGATGGAGTCGCCGCCGAGGGAGAAGAAGTTGTCGTGCACTCCGACCCGCTCGACACCCAGCACCTCCGACCACACCCCGGCAAGAGCCTGCTCGGTCTCCGTACGCGGAGCAACATACTCGGAGCCGGCGGACACCAGATCGGGCGCGGGCAGCGCACGAACATCGACCTTGCCGTTCACCGTCAACGGCAGATCATCCAGCACCACGAACGCCGAAGGAACCATGTACTCCGGAAGCACCCCGGCCGCATACGCACGCACCTCCGCAACAACCACCGCGCCACCCGCGCCACCCGCGCCACCCGCGCCACCCGCGTCACCCACGTCACCCGCAACGAGATAGGCCACCAGCCGCTTCGCCCCCGGACGGTCCTCGCGGACCACGACCGAGACCCGGCCCACCCCCGCACAACGCGAC